>AQTU01000012.1:0-64066 GCA_000385835.1 Streptococcus mitis 13/39
AAAGCGATAAATATTCCCTTTGACAGGTGCCGCGATGACCCGTGCAATGATCATCATCTTCTTTGTATTTCCTTTTAGTATAATGATACTGCCGAGTGGCAACATAGTCGTTTCTTTCATAGTATCCCTTTCTAAATTTCTAATAATTGAACAAAATCATAACGATCTGGATAAAGAATATATCCTTGGTTAGGCTTCAGTGCAGGTTCATTCATGATATAAGGATAACGAGTATGATCTTGATCGCTAATGCGTACACCAAGAAAGACTTGCTCTACTAACTGATTAACTAGTTTGACAAAATTATCGTATTGATTGGTTACTAGATCCTGATAAGCTCCTGCAAAGACCAAGGTTACGCCATAGCGAGAACCTTCACTAAGGAGTTGCTTGAAGTCCAGCTCACTCACTCCAGCCGCCATAGCCGTCGCAGCAATATCAGGTATCAAAATTAACCATTTTGGATAGTCCTGATTTGGAGACGCAACCCGTTTCTTAAAGTCTTCTAATATCGTCTTCATGACATTATCAACCTCTAAAGAAGTATCAAATCGTTGAATACCATCAAAGAACTGACTGTTAATACGCTGACTAGGATCTAAAATAACAGTATTATACACTCCTGATAAACGGTTTAGGTGATATTCTAGTAATTTATAGTAATTCGTTACAAAAGCAGGACTGTCTGAGGCTATAAGAAGAGGGCGTTCAAAACTAAAGGTTGCTGGAACAACGGCTTCTCTTTCGAGCCCCAAGATAAAGTCTTGACTGCTTTCTAAGATTTCTGACATCACCTCTTTGGTTACCTTTTCTGGTAACATTGGGATACCTGCAGGAAGTGGGCCATCGTATGCCATAGCCATTGCTTCTTGTTCTGCGCGAACTTCTTTTATGTAGTCCGTATAATGTTCACTGCTGTATGGCAACATCACTTGGAATTGGACAATATCATCAAATTTAGCTATGGCACGGCCTTTGATTTCATCGAGTGGAATATTTGAACGTCCTACTACACTTGATAAGTCACTGGTATCAAATAAGAAGAGAGAAATCTTGGTCTTAAAGTTCGATTGTAGCTGTAGACGCATCGCATTGAGACGGGAAAGTGTCACAACCAGATAGATTCCTAGAGAGGCACCATCTCGAGAAATGACATTTAAAGTATCATAAAAGGCATCGACAAATGGGGCATCCATCACACTATCAAAACCATCTATCTCTATGAAAATAGTTGGAAAACTCTCATCTGACAACTGATTGTATTGCCTTAGATTTGTGGCTCTTGCTTGCGAAAGAGCATGTTTCCGAGTTTTTATCTCTCTATTCAAGAATCGAAGAGATTTCATGATTTTCTCAGTTTCATCCAAGGTGAAATAATCTGCAACATGAGGAAAATCTGAAATAGAGATTAAGCCACTGGTACCAAAATCATAGAGGTAGAAATGGACCTGCTCTGGTGTGTGCTTACGAATCACATCCATCGCAAAGTTCTGTAGAAAAGTGGACTTACCGAATCCCGGACTAGAAACCAACAAAATATGGCCTCTTTGTTCCATATTGAAGTAAAGGGGAGATTGTTCCTGTCTTTCTGGAATATCTTGATAACCAATTAAAATAGGTTGCAATGCCTCTGAACGTCCCCAATAATCCTTGTAGTTAGTCGATTGTGTATCTTTAGCATATATCTTCTCTTCAAGTGGTGGCAACCAAGGACTGGCTACCTGATGAATATGAAGACCATCAAAGACTTCACGGGCTTTTTCTACAATAGCGTCTAATTCTGTTGGAACAGCCTTTGCTTCTTTTTTATTGACTAAACCACTCAAATCTTTATTAATGGCATTGTATTGACCATTACTTGTAATCTCATACACAGTTGTGTTTTTTTGAACATGATTTCGTCCTTCTGGATTATAATCCGCACCTGACCAAGCGCTTTGGAATAGCTCATAGATTTCATTGTTTCCGACTTGAAGATAGGCTCTACCTGTCTGGGTAATTTCTGCGGCATCAGGTGTTTTGATTACTTCTCTAGAATCTGCAGCATCCTGTACTTTAAGAGCTATTTTAAACTTCGAGTTCGACCAAATTTGATCGTTGACAACCCCACTAGGTTTTTGGGTTGCTAAAATTAATTTAACCCCCAATGATCGACCAATACGAGCCGTAGAGACCAATTCGTCCATGAAATCAGGTTGATTCGCCTTCAACTCTGCAAACTCATCACTAATGATTAACAGATGTGGTAATGGTTCTTTGACCTTCCCTTCCTTGAAGAGTTTCATGTACTGGTTGATATGATTAACATCATTTTCTGCAAAAATACGCTGACGCTTCTTAAGTTCAGCCTGGATAGATACCAGAGCTCGATTAGCCTGGTTGCCATCCAAGTTTGTAATCGTACCAACGACGTGAGGGAGATCTGCAAAGAGATTAGCCATCCCTCCACCTTTATAGTCAATCAAGAGGAAAGCAACCTCATATGGATGGTAGTTCACAGCTAAAGATAGAATGTAGGACTGAATAAGCTCAGACTTCCCTGATCCCGTAGTACCAGCAATCAATCCATGAGGCCCATGCGCCTTCTCATGGATGTTTAGATAAAGAATATCATCTCTACCTCGAACTCCTAGAGGAACAGCCATTGTTTGGAAAGTTTCATTGTCTTGCCATCGTTTTAAAAGTTCTAGTTCCTCTACCTTATTGACTCCATACATCTCTAGGAAGGTAATACTATTCGGAATCGAATTACGCAAAGTTTGAACATGATGAATACCCGCAAGATTTCTCGCAAAATTTTCCTTTTCCGATAAACTTACAGGAGGAAGAGGCGTAATTTCTTTATTTGTATAATTGCCATCCTGAAGTAATACTGTACCTTTTTTATCTCCTCGATAGTCAACAACTGTCTTAACGTGTCTGGTAGACTCTCAAGTACTTCTTCTACGAATACATAATGAATTCCTAAATGGGATAAATCTTCATTGATGTACTCCATAATGTTGTGATCCAACATCAGACTTAAATCTGTAAGAAAGAGAATATAATGAGGGCTGTATTGCTTTTCTTTCCCTTTATCCTGCTCACTATCTAACTTTCTATCTTTAATAACTTGATAGAGCGACGTTAATAGTTGATCTCGAGTACGTTGATTGTAAACAAAACCACGGCTATTTAGTGCTTTTATTTTCGTATGAGGTAACCATCGGCTCCAATTCCATAACTCAAACTCTTCCTCTCGGAAAATTGGAATAAACTGTAAATCATGGTAACTTTGGAAAGTCGCTAATTGCATCATCATCTGTTGAACTTGTTCAATCACTATTTGCCGTGTTCCGATATAGCCCGTAGGATTTGTTAATGTATGTGTAATAGGTACCTGCTTAGTCACACGATAGTAGGAAAGTAGTTCTTGAATTTTTTGGTTAGCAGCTACATTATATTTTGTTAATTCAGAATCTGAATACTCAATAGAAAAACTAGAATTAACTTCACCCAAACCCAAACGATAAGACAGAAAATCAAAATGATAAAGTGTCTTTTCGTAAATACGTCTATCCGTTTTTTCTACCATTTCTAAAATCTGATCCATGCCAGGGAAATGATACACCAAAGCCTTAACTTGTTCTTTACGTAAGTTAGCTAATTGTGAATACTTGGTTTCCAAGTATTTCATATACTCAACAATTTTCTGTTCTTGAAGTTCCTTATGTGATTTTTTATCAGAAAAATAAGTATGAATGGAAGTCCCAATAGTAATGACAGACATCCCCATCATCATGAACATCATGCCACCACTACGTGTGAAGTAAACCGTTAGTATCGTAAAGACAATCATCGCCAAAGGGGTAATAATCAATCTTAGTAACGATTGTTTGTTGCCTTCATCATCTGTTGGTGCCGAAGCAATCGTTACTGTATCCTCGGGTTCTCTCAGAATAATCCGTGGAGAGCGATGAAATTCTTTTGAACGATCTTCGACCATTACTTCAGAAAAAGGCAGTAAGCTCGTCTCAATAGAAAATAGTGAATGAATCGATAAGATTTGTTTTTGAACGGATAAAGCTAGACCTTGTTCAAAAACAAGTTGGTCCATATCTTGAATATTTTGCGTCCCTGTTCTTCTTTCACCATTAAGATAATATGGACTAGCACTATAAATCGTCTTATTTGTCCCATCAAAGCTCAAAATGATTTCTATAGGAAAATCAACTAAGCGAATAGTCGCTTCTTTCTTATCTGATAAATATAGTATTTTTTCGGGAAGAAGGTAATACTCGGTGTTTTTAATAATCAATAAGGATACACTTATATCTTCAGCTATGGAAACCAAATGATACCCATAAGAATAAGTCTCTCCGAGCAGTTCAACTCCCGTTTCCTTGACTTCCAACACCACATTTTCAAGAATAGGAAGATAGATATTAGAAGCTATAGAAGGCCCCAGTTGATAGGTATTCCCTGTATAGAGTGGATAAACATTGTCTTCAAAAAATAAATAATTCATAGACCACTCCTATCTTGACTCTGTTGAAGTTGAAGTCGTATTCGACTTATTCGTCTCTGGTGTTAGGTAGTTTTTCTTCAATTCTTCCAATTTACTCTTATAATTGTTTAGTTGCTCAGTACGTTGTTCAGATGTGAGGTTAGGGTTTCTCTGAACTTCATCAACCTTTTTGGTAAGACCATACATCAATAATTGTGGGTCATCTAAGTAACTTGCAATATCTATAGCTTCATCAACTTTCGACTGCCCAATTAAAACCCAGTAACGAAGATAGTCTGTACTTGATTGAGTTGATATTTTGGATAGCTCTGTCTTTTGCGTTTCTGTTAAAGGCTCTGTTTTAATGACGGAATAAGCCACCATATAAGCATCATCTTGACTAAGTGATTTAGAATCTGTATTTTTAACAGTAGATACAACCGATGAATAATCTTGGTTTACAAAAGCCAAACGTAAACCTGAAATCATTTGTTGATTAGGCATAGCGAACAATGCAAAGTAAAACACTCCAACAATTGATAGCACTCCAATAAATGATGCAATAATGGTAGTCCACTTCAACCGCGACACAAGTTTATTAGGAACACGTGAGAATTTTTCTTTATTTTGTTCCTTTTCTTCTAAGTATTTTTCTAGTAGTAATGCTATAATTTCATCCAAGTTTTCAGACTTCATGATAGTCTCACAAAACAGTTTTCCTTTATAAAATGGCGACTGTCCCTCCACTAATTTTTCATAACTTACCTTTTTATCTAATAGAGATACTATCATAGCTTTAAAGTTAACTGTAAACGTCTCCAGCTTCAATGCATCATAGGGAGGCACTTGCCCTTTAACACCACGAAAAATGAATAGAGGGTTCCCATTTCGTGAAAACACTAAATTACTAGGTGATAATTCATAAGTATAAATTGAATCCTTCAGCGAGTTAAATAATTGACCAACATTGATCAGATGACGTAATTTTTCTTCCTCAATCATCGTAGTCAGCTTATCCCAAGAATAATATTCATCAGTCAATAGACTTTCAATCGTTAGTTTACCTTCTTCCTCAATAACATTTTGATTCACAAAATAAGGTTGTATTGCTGTTAATAAAGCATAAGCTATTTCACGATTTCCCTTGATATCTCCAACTACTAATTCAATTTTTTGAACTTCCATACCTGACTCCCTTACTATATTCTTTCCAGGTTTAATAAAACTCCGTCTTTCACTAATACTAGACTGCTCGTACTAGCAAGAATTTCTCCTGACTGTTGATTTCTTACACTTGGATTCATTACCTTAATTCCAATACCATAAGTATCTGAGACGATTTGTATCAATTCTTTAATCGTTAACTCAGTAGGGACCCTTAAATCTAATATTTTAGATAAAAAAGGCGAACAATCCAGACTAATATTAATGTAATCTTCCATATAAAACTCCTAAATCTATTATGCTATGCCTATTATATCACGCAAAACATGAATATTAAAGAACTTTCTATTTATAAAAAGAGATACATTTTGTATCTCCCTTTATGTATTTTTCTATCGACTTTATTGTTTAGCTATATGTAACTTTTTATAAAAGAGCGAGTAAATTGTGACAATCATCCCTAGTATAAACAATAAAATTGCAGTCCAAGAAACAGGAGACTTTACGTTTTTAAGTGAAACAGTCTTTTTATCACTGTGGTTGATTTGAATCTGATTGGTAAATAAAGCAGACTGATACTCATTAACGATATTCTCCGATTCCACTTTAGTGCTAAATAAGTTTGTTTTAACTAATTGATACTTTTCTTTATCCAATTTTTTAGTTGTATCAATCAATTTATATGTCTCAGGATGAAATAACTTTGTCAAATTACTCTCCTGTTCAAAGTACTGAATCTCTGTTTTCTTGGTATTCTTATCTAAAGATGTATCTATTTGCAAAGATCCATCGTTTGCAAAAGCAACACTACCTTTTGTAAAAATTGAAAACAATAGAAAGATAAAGACAATGTTTTTTTTCATATTACTTGCTATCCTTAACTTGGCGATACAAGAAAACATTTACAAGTCCCAAAGCAATTGTTAGAACAACAATTACCATTACTGACTGAACAACTCCGTTTTGCTGATTAATGAATAATCTCACTACACCTTCAAGATATGTTAACGGAGAAAGAGTTGTTAAAATAGGAGCTGGATTCACATAATATTCATCAAATAATTGAGTTGCTGAAATGATATAAAGCAGTAATAGACTTATGCTTATCAAAAATCCAAGACTTTTTAGTTTATCAAGAAGGATATTCAGACTATATGTCATCATTAGACTCACCAAGACAAGAAGCATTACAAACCAGCTCAATTGACCTACAGAGAAAGCAAGTTTAACTCCAGAAACAATCGCAATTATAGAACCAACAGCTACTGAAATCACACTTAGGAAGAACATTGGTCCAGAAGAATTTCTCCATGACAAACGGTCCTTCAAACTGATTAACCTTTGCAATTCTTCTTTATCTGCATGTTGGAAAAGATAGGCAACAACTAGGCTAACAAGATAGCTGATTAAGATAACAAGGAGTCCTGATCTCTCATCTTGACGATTCGTCTGTGACGGTCTATTGGTCGCAGCTGATACGACATTCCCAATTTTAGAAGCATCAACAGGATTCGACAAATATTCATAGACTGCATCATTTTTGGTATTACCCGTTCTAGTATTGCTCAAAACAGTAGAAAAGTTTTTAAGGAATTCTTCGTTTGAGCCATATTCACTAGACATGATATTTTTCAATTCAGAAACGCGTGCACTTAATGATTTTCCGTCTTTTTCCAATGTATTAACATCATTCGTCAACTGAGTCATAGTAGCTTGGCAGTCTCAGAAACAGCTTGGTTTGCTTTTGTATTGTCCATCAAGGTTCTACTAGCTGACATCAGTGTACCTAGGTCCCTGTTCATATCCATACTAACATCAACCATACTAGTATTATCTACTTTTTCTGTTACAACAAAACTAGGCTTATCTTTAATTGTTTGATCCACTAATTCGGTCTGTTCAATTAACTTTCTTAACTGAGTTATTAGATTATTGGTTGTTGTTCTCAGCTGTTCAATGTTAGAGGTTAATTTCTCAGCATTGGCTAATCGAGACTGAATATCTGTCAATTTTTTATCAGAAATCTTCAAATCTGATTTTAGAGCTTCTACTGTAGTTGCTTTGATTAGATTGGTCACAATAGTCTTGAGGTCATCATTATTTGCTAAGGCAGCAAGAGAACTTTCTGCCGGAACAAACGTAGTGTCTGTGTACGTATTTTTAGATAAATCTAAGCCGTAATACGCAGTAACAATTCCTGATAACTGTAGATACGCCTCAACATCTTTATAAACCGCTTGAGTTAGCTTGGTAGGATTGTACTCCCAGTTAGAAATAATGTCTTGCATCTCATAATGACGATTCAAAACTTTTTTTTCTGTTTGATTTATCTTAGTAGTCGTGATGGTCTTCGTAATTGTGATAATTTCTGTTGGTTTCTGCACATCAGACGTAGAGGAACTTGACGATACAGAAGTAGCTGGACTAACAGGCGCAGCATGAACTGTCTCATTCTCTATTTTATCTTTATCTTTTTCTACATAAGGGGCATCTTCCTTTATAACTTTTACATCTTCTGTCGTATCTAATTGATACTTAACAAGCACAGGTGATAAGACATTGAGATCATTTTCATTCTTGATTCCTAGTGTGTATGAAATAGTCATACCTGGAGATGCTTCACTAGGGATAGATACCTGATAACTCCCTCCTCCAAGATCAGAAAATCCATAGTTTGATTCTTTAAGATAGTATCCGCTTGGTACTGTTAACGTTAATTTTGAAATTTTCCCTTCAAATGAAGGCAATGTTAGATCACGTTTTGTTGTGCTCTTAGATTTAATGTCATTCTTTAACTGAGAGAACTCTTCATTTTCAAGTGTTGTAGATTGCAAAGTTGGCAAATCTTTCCCTATCTTCTTACTATACCACCTTATAAAAGCACTAATATTTTTCAAATGTTGTTTATCAGCATCTGACAAAGAGAGATTATTTATAGTTGCATCATCGTAGTATACACTTGGCCATTTACTAGTAATTTGATTTTGCATACTATTATTTAACGACTTGATATAACTTCCAAGAGTTTTATTAGCTCCATCTACACTGAGGGGTTTTTAGCCAAGGAAGACTCTACTGCTTCTCTAATCTTTGTATCATAATTTGATAAGGTATTATCAATTTCCTTGTTATTATTCTTCAAGCTTTCGAGAAGTTTTGCGATATCTTGATTATAGGAAGAAGCCGTATCAGTAGTTTCTTTCCAAATAGCTGGCTCTGATAACTTCTCAGTAACTTGAGTGTTTATAGCAGATAATTGATTTAATTGTTCCTTAACTGATAATTTAGAAAATTTATTATCATAGTTGGCCAAAGACTTTTCTCTATCATCCAAGGAAGTATTCCATTTTTTTTGTTGCTTATCTATTCCATTTATTGTTCCCTCATATGTCTTATTAACAGAATCAATTGATTTAAAGGCATCATTTGTATTTAACAAGGTCTTGTTAAATGACGAATACGATGATAAGAGATTATTCGGTGATGAACCCAACCCATTAAACTGTTGACCATATTGAGCAAGAGGATCCACTAACTTATTATTAAAAGAAGTCAGTGACTCATGTTCATTTGTAACTACATCTGCAACCTGGCCTTGTGCTGTTTTCAAATTCCCGATAATACTAGTGAAATAAATATTAATCAAATCCTTATTAAAGAGCTCTTTGAAAGCTACTACAGCTTGTTCAGCCTGTTTGACAGTCAGTTGGTCACTTGATTGAATTTGATATTGAAACTTCGCCTGAACAGGGGAAGTTGATTCGATTGCTAAAGCTTCTTCTGAAAATTTACTTGGCAAGACTATCATCAACTGATAAGTCTCATTTTTTAGACCGCTTTCAGCGATTGACCTAGAAACAACTTCCACTTTGTAATTATTTTTAGCTATGAACGAATTTACTAAAGTATTCGCAATGTTAATCGGTTGTCCATTATATACCTTACCCGTATCTTCATTAACAATAGCTACTTTAATAGGGGCTTGTTGCACCGAGGAATCTGAGTTCGTTCGGCTGATAGGTGTTGGTTTTACAATTGCAAAGAAGGATACTATCATTGTCACAAATAACAGTAGCATCCCTAAGCTAAATAAAACTTTCTTTCTCACATTTTCTCCTTAATTAAATATAGTAAAAAAGTTGAGGATTTCTCCTCAACCTCAACTTTAGATTATTGAAGACCAAAGTTTCTAGATAAGTCTTGGTCATTTTGTTGCATCGCTTGAGCAGTCTTATCAAGTTGTGTATTGATTTGTTGCATTAAATCAGCAAAGTTTTCAACCTTTGGTTTCAATTCAGAGAATTGTTGATCAAAGCCTTGGAACGCAGCACCTTCCCATTCCGAACGCAAGGTATCTTGCAAGCGTTGAAGATTGCTCAAAATAACTCTGATATCGTTTGCAGCTTTTCCATATTCACGTGCACGTGATTGGAGGGTTTCTGGAGATACACGAATTTGTCCTGACATATTTTTACTCCTATGTTTTTTGTTTTATTATAACATTATTTCATATATGAATCAAGGATTTTTGGAAAAAATTTATAGTATTAATCCATAATTAAAGTCATATAGAATACAATAAATAGTTACTTATAAAATACAGCATAATTTTTTCGATTTATTACTTCTGTCAATATTTAGAAAATTTAAAAATCTTTAAATTTTAAATTACCTTTACTCTAAATCAAAAGGTAATATTTCAGATTTTCATTCATTTCTTTCCATTTTTTGCTCTAATTCTCTTTTCATGAAAAAAGAAGCCTTACGGCTTCCATTCTTACAAAATTTTAGCAGAAGTTCGAGTAATCTCTTCTACTTGAATATTTTCTGCTTCAAATTTTTCTTTTAAGGCTGGTAAATCAATTGAACCATCAATTTGAACTTCGATAATCACCTTACCATCCTTACGTGGGATATTTACTGTATGTGAGATATTCAAATTTTCTTCAACGATTAGAGAAACGATCTTACCAAGAACGCCGACTTCATTTTCCGTAACAAAGCGCACACGAATTCCTTCTTCGCCATAACCTGCAATTTCAAGAAAGGCTTGGAAAACGTCACGGTCCGTAATAACCCCATAGACTTGATGGTTATCTACTACAGGAAGAATACCAATCTTATTTTTCAACATCAGATAAGTTGCATCCTCTAGACTCGCATAGCCTGAAACAGTGACAACATCACGAATCATCACATCTTTTACTTTAGTCTTATTTAGAAGATAATTCATCTCATAGATAGAAAGACTGGTTGCTTTTGATGGACTAGCTTGGGCAATGGTTCCTTCAGTTACCAAACCAACCAATTGATCATTTTCGATAACAGGCAAGCGGTGCAACCCTTGCTCTCTCATCAAATCTGCTGCATGAGATACTGTTGTATCTGGACTAATATAGACTACCTTGCGGGTCATAAAATCTTTAACTGCCATGAGACTTCTCCTTTTCTATTCTTATCCCTATTATACAATCTTTTTGTAAATCTATCAAACGCTTACATTTCTTTTTCAAAATTCAGAAAAGTTTGAATAAGCTAGCAAAAAGAGCTCTGAAATCGAGCTCTGTGAATGAAGAATAGGTGTACGCTTCATTCGATTTTTTCAATTATCAGAAGCTAACCTTCCAGTGCAGATGAGAATTGCTTCGCAATCTTCATCCGCCGACTAAAAAGGTCTCCCGGACTATTAATGATGATTACTTCGTAATCTTCATTTGCAACCTAAACTAGTCTCCCAGACTAGTTTAGCCACCCAGATATGCTTTTCTGACTTCTTCTGATGAAGCGAGTTCTTTTCCTGTTCCTGATAGAACGATTTTTCCTGTTTCCAATACATAGCCTCGGTCAGAGATTGCAAGTACTTTATTGGCATTTTGTTCGATCAAGAGGACAGTTATCCCTTGCTTCTGAATATCTTGAATGATATCAAAAATTTCTTGGATAAAGATTGGGGCAAGTCCCATTGATGGTTCATCTAAAAGAAGAAGTTTTGGTGTTGACATGAGGGCGCGTCCCATGGCAAGCATTTGTTGTTCTCCTCCTGAAAGAGTAGCTGCATCTTGGTTCTTCCGTTCTTCAAGACGTGGGAAACGTGAGAAAACCTTCTTCAAGTTAGCTTGATTTTCTTCACGATTTTTCTTTAAGAAAGCTCCCATTTCAAGATTTTCCATAACAGTCAAGCCAGGAAAGGCGTGGCGCCCTTCTTCGGCATTTTGAAATCGGAAATATTTTATGGCTATAAGAAGATGTTTACGTCTCTTAAGCAATTAGAACAAGCTATTGTAGACTACATTGATTACTACAATAATAAACGAATTAATGTAAAACTAAAAGGACTTAGTCCTGTGCAATACAGAACTAAATCCTTTCAATAATTATTTTTCCAACTTTTTGGGGTAGTACACAACGTTCTCTCTTAAACTTAAATCTTAACGGAATCTTTATCCTTGAGCATATAGCGTTTTAAACGAGTTAAGCTAGCTAACCAGTACAATAGACCTCCAAAAATTGCAGTGAAGCCACTACCAGTTGTGAGCAGGAACATAGGACTCTGGATGTGCTTTGTTACAGGGTTATAAACAAATAGTACTGCAACTAACAAGGAAATGATTACACAAGATAATCCTACCAGATTAAAGCCATTTGTAAACTCATAAGCTTTATGTCCCTCAAGGAAATAGGCTGAACGCAAATCGAGTTTTCGTTTTCTCAAGATAAAGTAGTCGACAACGATCATTCCGATAATGGGTCCTTGAATATAAGCGGCTAGTGAGATGAAGGAACCGAAGTACTCTTCCACTCCTCCCCAAATTGTAAGTAGGCTCACGTATACCATCGCAATCCAAACCATTAGTTTATAGCTTACTTTGGGCATCCCACTTTTTACAATCATACAGTTCACGTATGATCCTGTCCCTTGGGTTCCAATATTGGCAAATGCTACTAGTAGTAAACTTAAAAGGGCAAAGGCAGGTGTGCTTAGAGTTGAAAGCATCGTCGTAGGGTCACTTTCATAGACACCTGTTTTGACAAACATGGCTAGAGCCATGACTCCACCTGTCGCAGCAAAGAATGGAGCAACAACCCCATATGATAAGGCTGTAGCCCAATAGCCACTGCGTTCTGATTTTGCCAAACGTGGTAAGACAAAGGCTTGTGTAGACCAAGAAAAAGCTACGGCCACATTTCCTTCCCCTGACATCATAAAACGTTCAATCGGTGTCAAATTTTCTTGGATGGCAGGTTGGACATTCATAATATCGCTAATCGGAACCGCAACAAAACAGATTCCAACGATGATTAGCCCAACAAATAACAAGGCAACCACCAGAAAGCGATTAGTACCTTTAATCACATCTGGGCCCCCAAGAGCAATCAGCGTTCCAAGGAGAACACAGAGGGTGCCTAGAATCGGTGCCCAAACTCCCTTGTCTAAACCAAGCCCAAAATTATTTGCCAAATGAATCATGGAGCTGGCAAAAAGATCAGCGGTAACGGCGTACCAACCAAAATTCGCCAGACTAATCACGGTTGATAGAATGGCCACCCCTTTTTTACCTAGAACGGCTCTCAACCAAATCCATAAATCAATTCCATATTTAACCGCAAACAAAATAGGGAGACATTCAATAAAGACCCAGATAATGTTAAAACTAAAAATATTAATCAACATTTGATTAAAGGTTAAATATTGAGCCACATAGGCTCCTTGGGTATAACACCAGGTTGCGATGGCAAAACCACTTGTCGATAGGAAGAGATCCCAGAAAGAATACTGACGATCCTTGTTGGTCATGGGAACGATTCCCGTTATGGTCTCCTGTTGAATGAAGTCATTCATCTTGGACATTTTATTGAATACCTCCTGTCATGGCTAAGATAATCAGAATATGATTGACTATCATATCAATTACTTATGTAAAATAAACTTTTAAGAAAGGGGAGATAAATACACATAGATTAAGGCTTTCATTTTTATAGTCATTTTTTAGTTTCTCCTACAACTAATTGTTCAAGTTCAATACCAATTCTTATTTTGTCATTCCTCCGACTAAAAATTAATTTTAGTTGACCATACTGCCCACTATAATGGTACCAAATACAGAGAAACTTTCCTAATGGATTCACTTAAAATAATCCTCACAAAAGAGTGATAGTATGATGTTCCAAACACCTGAGCTAGATAGCTGTATTTCGTTTTCACGTTTTGGAATTTCTTCTACAGAAATTTCAAATACCTGTTCAGCCTATTCTACCGTATCAATAAAGATTTTCTAAATTCTCTAGTAAGAGGGACGTTTCTAATCAATCCTCTATTCTTAAATCGTAACGGAATCTCGATCCTTGATCATATAGCGTTTTAAAGGAGTTAAGCTAGCTAACCAGTACAATAGACCTCCAAAAATCGCAGTAAAACCACTACCAGTTGTGATTAAAAAGATTGGGCTTTGAATCTGTGCTGTTACAGGGTTATAAACAAATAGTACTGCAACCAACAAGGAGATAAATACGCAAGATAAGCCAACTAAGTTAAATCCTTTGGTAAACTCGTAAGCATCGTGTCCCTCAAGGAAATAAGCTGAACGCAAGTCAAGTTTTCGTTTTCTCAAGATAAAGTAGTCGACAACGATCATTCCGATAATGGGTCCCTGAATATAGGCGGCTAGTGAGATGAAGGAGCCGAAATACTCTTCTACTCCTCCCCAGATGGTGAGTAGGCTCACGTATACCATGGCAATCCAAACCATTAGTTTATAGCTTACTTTGGGCATCCCACTTTTTACAATCATACAGTTCACATAAGATCCTGTACCTTGGGTTCCAATATTGGCAAAGGCTACTAGTAGTAAACTTAAAAGGGCAAAGGCAGGTGTGCTTAGAGTTGATAGCATGGTTGTTGGATCACTTTCATAAACACCTGTTTTGACAAACATGGCTAGAGCCATGACTCCACCTGTCGCAACGAAGAATGGAGCAACAACCCCGTATGATAAGGCTGTAGCCCAATAGCCACTGCGTTCTGATTTTGCCAAACGTGGTAAGACTAATGCTTGTGTAGACCAAGAGAAGGCAAAGGCTACATTTCCTTCCCCAGAAAGCATGAAGCGTTCTAATGGAGTTAAATCTCCTTGGGTAGCCGGTTGAATGTTCATAATGTCAGTGATAGGCACAGCTACAAAACAGATTCCAACGATAATGAGACCGACAATCAACAAGGCAATGACCAAGAATCTATTGGTCCATTTGATCACTTCTGGACCTCCAAGGGCAATCAGCGTTCCAAGGAGAACACAGAGAGTACCTAAAATCGGTGCCCATACTCCCTTGTCTAAACCAAGGCCAAAATTATTTCCCAAGTGGATCATAGAATTGGCAAAAAGATTAGCCGCAACGGCGTACCAGCCAAAGTTAGCTAAGCTAATAATGGTTGATAGCAAGGCTACCCCTTTTTTCCTAAGACAGCCCTCAACCAAATCCACAAATCAATTCCATATTTAACCGCAAACAAGATTGGGAGACATTCGATAAAAACCCAGATAATGTTAAAGCTAAAAATATTAATCAACATTTGATTAAAGGTCAAATATTGAGCCACATAAGCTCCTTGGGTATAACACCAAGTTGCAATAGCAAAACCACTTGTCGATAAGAAGAGATCCCAGAAAGAATACTGACGATCCTTGTTGGTCATGGGAACAATTCCCGTTATCGTCTCCTGTTGAATAAAGTCATTCATCTTGGACATTTTATTGAATACCTCCTGTCATGGCTAGGATAATCAAAATGAGGTTGACTATGACTAGGGCGATGACTATAGTAAAATCACTTTTTAAAAATGGCTGAGCAAACACATAGTTTGGTGATTCCATTTCTTCTAGCCTTCTTTTCGTTTCATTTGCTACTAATTCTTCAATTTCAGATGTCGGTTTCATCTCAATTCTCCTCTAAGTATAAATCTAATGCAAGTTTTCCATACTGCTTGGTATAACGATACCAGATATAAAGAAATTCACCTACTGGTTTTCCAACGCTTTCTTGGAACAGGGCCCACAAAAACCAATAATATGAAGTCACTGATACATAGGCAAAATAGTGTCGTTTGGTTCTCTTGTCTGGAACTTCTTTTAAATAGATTTCAAGTACCTTTTCAGCTTCTTCCACTGTATAATTTGAACATCCGATAAATGTTCCTAAATCTCCTGCTGGATCTCCCATACCAGAATATTCCCAATCAATCAAGCTCATTTCTCCAGCTTCATTCAACAAGAAATTTGGGCTATAAGAATCTCCGTGGCAGAGAACCTTTTTCGCTTGTTCTTCTTGTAAAAGCTTCTCGAGAACTGAGACATTCTTATCCAACTCTTCAAGTCCATCAAATTCAAAACGATTGCTAGCTTTTAATTTTTGTCTAAAATCATCAATTCCCTCAAATTGATCAAAAGAATGATCTGTTTTTTCTCCAGATTGGTGCAAGCGTCTCAAGAGCTCCATTGCTTTTGCTACATCATCCCAATTATCATAATCTAGTTGCTTGGCATTAGGGATAAATTCTGAAATTTTCCAGCCCTCATTCTTGTTCATGGCAACAAAAGTACGGTCAATCTTTAATTTTGCAGCAATTTCCATGGAAGCCGCTTCACTAGCACGATCGATATAATTCTCCGTTCCTCTACCCGGATGACGGTAAACATATTTCTTCCCTAGGCAGTCAAATGAAAACGAAGTGTTGGTTAGACCATCTTTTAGAGGTTTGATATTGACAATATCTGAAGCTATACATCCTAATGTCTTACAGATGTTATCAATGATTTCCGAATTCGTATTCACCAAATAGTGTTCATCAAACTGACGCAACTCATCTAGTGAATCAAACTCCTTAACAATTTCTGCTGAATAATGCCGAGCTTCTAAAGGAAGCTCCTTGACGTGACGACTATAATAATCTTCCCAAAGTTGTTCGCGATATGGTTCGTGCTTAAATTCAGTTTCTAAAATATCTACAAACTTTTCACTAAATGCACGATCAAAATAAACGTGCCCCACCATAGCCCAAGTATTCGTCCCACCGATTTGAATATCGATAATCGTGTGATTGGAGTCTTCCTTAGAGCAGTATTCGTCTGTGTCTCCTTCTGCAAATATAGTCGAATAATAACCCCTGTAAATGTATCGTTCAAACGGATTTTCTACAAAATAATTATCCGATGAACAGATATAAGTGTTGGAAAGTTGATCTCTGACTAGCATGAGAGAAGAACAGTTATTGTATTTGTAGTAATCATTATTCACAACGATTTTAACGCCAAACTTTTCTGCCAGATAGAACATTTTTTCTTGCAGATAACCTACAATGACTGTAATATCCTCTATCCCAGCTTCTTGCAATTGCTTGATTTCTCTCTCAATCAAACGCTCACCTTTGACTTGAAGCAATCCTTTAGGTAGCTCATAAGACAAAGGTGCAAAGCGGCTACTCATACCTGCAGCCATGATAATGGCATTCTTCACCTGATACGGAGCCAAAGCCTCCTCACCTAAGTCAGTTAAGTGATTTTCCTCACTGATCCACTTCTCTTCTTTACATTCCTTGAGAAGATTATTTACCGTCCCCAAAGCGATATCTAGCTGTTCAGCCAATTGTCTCTGCGTAAAGTTTTCGTCTTTGTGAGTCAACAAAAAATGTAAAAGTTTAAATTGTTTTTTTGATAGCATATCCTCAACCTCTTTTGTTCAATGTTTTTATCTATTCGATTATACAATGAACATTTGCTTTTGTCAAGTTAGATTCTATAGTAAGAAAACAGGGAACTATAATATTTGTAGTGGGTAAATTCCCTATAGATATTATGAAGCCTATTTTGTTGTAGAAAAAGTTCCGTAATATCTAGAATGAAAAATGACCAAACCATCATTAGAAAGAATCGTATGGAACAATTAAATTAACAGGAATATCCACAGGAAATCATCGCTAAACTGGATTATGATGCTCTATCTCGTCCTGATTACGCTAGCCAAATGAAGAAATATGATTTTCAAAAATTGTCTAAAATTCCTTACCTTGAAACAATTGGTATCCCCAATAGAACCCCTTCTTAGAAAAGCTGTTTGAAGTGCTATCATTTCTCGAAAATGACTCTCTCCAAAACTTCTCTCATCAATAAAAATTGAGCAAAAGTTGATTGAAAAGACTTCTATGACCGATATTGCCCACCAGCAGGCCATTTCAACTTCAACTGTCATTCGCAAGCTTAATGACTTTCACTTTAAGCATGATTTTTCTCGGCTTCCAAAGACTATGTCTTGGGATGAGTACTCCTTTACCAAGGGAAAGATGAGTTTCATTGCGCAAGATTTTGACAATCTCAATATCATCACTGTTCTTGAGGGAAGAACACAGCCTATCATCCGAAATCATTTTCTGCGCTACGATATAGCAGTCCGATGTCAGGTGAAAATCATTACTATGGATATGTTTAGTCCCTACTATGCCTTAGCTAAACAGATTCGCTTTCTAATTTCTAGGCTCAGGCTGAAACAGTCTCCCAGACTGTTTCACTCCCAAACGCTAAAATCGTGTTGGATCGCTTTCACATTGTACAACATCTAAGCCGTGCTATGAGTCGTGTCCGTGTTCAAATCATGAATCAATTTGAACGAAAATCTCATGAATACAAGGCTATCAAGCGATACTAGAAGCTCATCCAGCAAGATAGTCGAAAACTCAGCGATAAACGTTTTTATCGCCCTACTTTTCGTATGTACTTGACCAATAAAGAGATTCTAGACAAGCTTTTGAGCTATTCAGAAGACTTGAAACACCACTATCATCTCTACCAACTCCTGATTTTCACTTTCAGAACAAGGAGCAGACAAATTTTTCGGACTCATTGAGGACAATCTAAAGCAGGTTCATCCTCTTTTTCAGACTATCTTTAAAACCTTCCTCAAGGATAAAGAGAAAATTGCCAACGCCCTTCAACTCCCCTTTTCCAACGCCAAACTGGAAGCAACGAATAATCTCATCAAACTTATCAAGCGCAATGCCTTTGGTTTTCAGAACTTTGGAAACTTCAAAAAACGGATTTTTATCGCTCTGAACATCAAAAAAGAAAGGACGAAATTTGTCCTTTCTCGAGCTTAGCTTTTCATCAACCCACTACAGTTGACAATGAGCTCTAAAATCGAGCTCTGTGAATGAAGGGTAGACACACTTCATTCTGTTCCGTTTCAATGATTAGAAGCTAACCTTCCAGTGCAGATGAGAATTGCTTTGCAATCTCTATCTGCAGACTAAAATAATCCCCTGGATTTGATGACTGCTTCGTAATCTTCATCTGCCGACTAAAACAATCCACTGGATTGTTTTAGCCACCAAGATACGCTTTTCTGACTTCTTCTGATGAAGCGAGTTCTTTTCCTGTTCCTGATAGAACGATTTTCCCTGTTTCCAGTACATATCCTCGGTCAGAGATTGCGAGTGCTTTATTGGCATTTTGTTCAATCAAGAGGACGGTTGTTCCTTGTTTCTGGATGTCTTGAATGATATCAAAAATCTCTTGAATAAAGATTGGGGCAAGTCCCATTGATGGTTCATCTAAAAGAAGAAGTTTTGGTGTTGACATAAGAGCACGTCCCATGGCAAGCATTTGTTGTTCCCCCCCTGAAAGAGTAGCTGCATCTTGGTTCTTCCGTTCTTCAAGACGTGGGAAGCGTGAGAAAACTTTCTTCAAATTAGCTTGATTTTCTTCACGATTTTTCTTTAAGAAAGCTCCCATTTCTAGATTTTCCATAACAGTCAAGCCAGGGAAGACGTGGCGTCCTTCTGGTACTTGTGAAAGACCACCTGCCACGATTTTCTGAGCCGGCATTTTTTGGATTTCTTGACCTAAAAATTCAATCTTTCCTGAACTCGGTCTAACCAAACCAGACAAGGTACGGAGAATGGTTGTCTTACCTGCACCATTGGCACCGATAAGGGAAACAACTTCTCCTTCATTCACTTCAAAGCTTACATCACGGACCGCTTGGATCATACCGTAATGCACAGAAAGATTATCAACTTTTAACATAGACATTAGGCTTCACCTCCTAGATAAGCTTCGATAACGCGTTTATTGGTCTTAATTTCGTCTGGAGTTCCCTGAGCAATCAAACGACCATATTCAAGTACGTAGATACGTTCTGTCACTTCCATGACCAGATTCATATCGTGTTCAATCAGCATGATCGTAATCTTAAATTCATCTTTGATACGACGAATTAACTCAGTCAATTCAGCAGTTTCCTGCGGGTTCATACCTGCGGCTGGTTCATCTAAAAAGAGAATTTTAGGTTCCGTAGCAAGGGCACGAACAATTTCCAAACGACGTTGTTGTCCGTAAGCGAGGTTTTTAGCAAGAGTCTCTGCATCCCCATCTAAATCAAAGATTTTCAATAATTCCAAAGCTTTAGCCTTTAATTCTTTTTCACTCTTATAAAAAGCTGGTAAGCGTAAAAAACTAGCAAAAACATGTTGTTTGTGATGGTTGCCAAAGGCAATCAAAACATTGTCCAAAACTGTTAAATCTTTAAAGAGACGGATATTTTGGAATGTACGTCCAAGTCCCAAAGAGGCAATCTTATAAGGTGACTTTCCATTCAAAAGGTGACCATCTAAAGTTACTGTGCCCTCGCTTGGTTCATAAACACCGGTCAAAAGATTGAAAAGGGTGGTTTTACCAGCTCCATTTGGACCGATTAGTCCAACCAGTTCACCTTCGTTCAATTCAAGAGTCACATCTCCAACAGCTGTTAGACCGCCAAAATGTTTGGTTAACTGTTTTACTTCAAGTAATGCCATTAGTTTTGTTCCTCCTTCTTAGATTTTTTAAAGAAACGTGATAGGCTCAATTCCCATGTTCCAAGAAGTCCACCTGGTCTGAAAATCATTACCAATACCAAGGCCAAAGCGTAGATAATCATACGCACGCTTGCAACATCTTGGAGAAGCATATTCAAAATTCCAAGAACAATAGCTGAAACAATGGCACCTGTAATGGAACCAAGTCCACCAAAGACAACAATGATCAAAACGTTGATTGAGTTGATGAAGGTGTAATCTTTCGGTACAACTGAACCGATAAATCCTGCCTGAAGTGACCCTGCAATACTTGCAGTAATAGCACCAAAGACAAAAGCGATGATTTTAATCTTAGTCGTATTAACCCCAACTGACTCAGCAGCGATTTCATCCTCACGAACAGAGAGAGTTGAACGACCAATTGGACTACGCAAGAAGTTCAAGGTTGCAATGGTTGTAATCACGACGAAGAAGTATACCATTTGCCAAGTTGTAAAGTTAGGAATTCCCAAGATACCTGCTGCACCATTTGTAAGGCTTCCGCCATTGATGATAAAGATACGGATAATTTCAGATACACCGAGAGTCGCTACCGCAAGATAGTCCCCCTTCAAGCGCAAGGTTGGAATTCCGACAAGTAAGGCAACTGCTCCTGAAAGCAAAGCACCTATCAGCATGGCTCCAAAGAAGGCACCGTAGGTTGGTGATTTAGAACCAATAATAGCAGCGGCATAAGCACCAATCGCCATGAAACCAGCATGCCCAAGTGAAAATTGTCCTGAAAAACCAACGATTAAGTTGAGACCAACAGCCAGAATAATATTAATTCCAATTTGTTGTAAAATCTGTACATAGAATAGATTGAGTACTCCGACTGAAACCAATACACTAATCAAGCCATAGCCAGCTAACAAAAGGAGTAACCATAGAATATTAACTTTTAAATTTTCTTTCATCGTTTACACCTTCTCTTTCACATTTTTACCAAGAATACCTGCTGGGCGGACAATCAAGATCAACAACAGGATTCCATAAACAATGGCATCACGGAAGTCTGACATTCCAAAGGCTGTCGCAAAAGTTTCCAATAAACCAATCACAAAACCACCAAGAGCCGCACCAGGAATAATTCCGATACCACCAAGTACTGCGGCAACGAAAGACTTAAGACCTGGAGTAACCCCCATCAAAGGTTCAAGAGAGTTATAATAGAGGGCAATCAGAACACCAGCCGCACCCGCAAGAGCTGAACCCAAAGCGAAGGTAAAGCTGATAGTACGATTTACATTGATCCCCATCAATTGCGCTGCATCGCTATCTACAGATACAGCACGCATGGCTTTCCCCATCTTTGTTTTTTGGACAATGACTTGTAACAAAATCATCAAAATCAAGGAAATGGCCAAGATCATTAACTGCACATTTGTTAAGCTGATTGGTCCCAAATCATAGCGAACTGTTTGAATCGCTTGAGGGAAGGCACGGGTATTGGCACCAACCAGATAGACCATCCCATACTCCAATAGGAAAGAAACCCCAATAGCCGTAATCAAAACAGCAATACGAGTAGAGTGACGTAAAGGTCGGTAAGCAAGGAACTCAATCACGACACCAAGAATGGCTGTCGCTAACATAGCTACAATAAGAGCTACAAAGAAATTCATTTGGAAAGAATTAATCAAGAAATAACCGATAAAGGCTCCCATCATATAAATATCACCGTGTGCGAAGTTGATGAGCTTGATAATTCCGTAAACCATGGTATACCCTAGGGCTAACAGCGCATAAACACTACCTAGAATCAAACCATTTACTAGTTGTTGGAGCATAAAATTCACTCTTTCTATATATAATTTCGAGGGTTTCCCCTCACTTTTTGATAGGTTCTTAAACATCGAAACAGGGAGTGAGTCAGAGGCTCATTCCCTATTTCAACATTTTTCTATTATGGTTTTACAACTTCTGCTGCTTCAACCTTACCATTATTCATGGTCATCATGTAAGCTGTTTTGACTGTGTTGTGGTCCGCATCGAAGCTTGTTTGACCAGTTACACCTTCAAAATCTTTTGTTTTAGCAAGGTTATCCTTGATTTCACCTGAGTTTTTAGCACCTTTTGCTGCGTTTGCTACAAGGTGAACTGAGTCATAAGCCAAAGCTGCAAATGTTGAAGGCTCTTCATTGTACTTAGCACGGTAAGCCTCAAGGAAGGCTTTGGCTTTAGCTGAAACTTCTACAGTAGTTGAGAAGCCTGAGATAAAGTAGATGTTTGATGCTTTTTCAGCAGTTGCTTGTTGTACAAACTCTTCACCGTTGAATCCATCACCACCAACGATTGGTTTGTCAATTCCCATACCACGCGCTTGGTTTACAATTTTACCAGCTTCAGTGTAGTAACCAGGAACGATGATAGCATCAAAGTCTTTCCCTTTCATTTTTGTAAGGGCTGCTTGGAAGTCTGTGTCACCTGCTACGAAAGTTTCATCTGCAACGATTTCACCTTTGTAAGCTTCACGGAAGGCTTTGGCAATACCTTTAGCATAGTCGCTGGCATTGTCAGTATAAAGAACAACTTTCTTAGCTTGTAATTTTTCAGAAACATAGTTTGAGATAATTTTTCCTTGGAAGCTATCTTGGAAAGTTCCGATAAAGAGGTAATCTTGACCTTTAGTCAATCCATCTTGCGTCGCACTTGGCGAAATCAATGGAACACCTGCTTTTGTAGCGTTCGCTACCGCAGCTGCAGTTGCACCAGATGTCGCAGGTCCTACGATTGCTGATACTTTAGATTGAGTTACAAGGTTAGTTGTTACTGAAGCTGCCTCTGCTGTTTCAGACTTGTTATCTTTATCGACTACTTCGATTTGTTTTCCGTCGATACCACCTGCTGCATTGATTTCATCAACAGCAAGTTGGGCACCTTTTTGTTCAGATGTTCCGTAGGCTGCTACGGCACCAGTTTCTTCAAAGTTAAATCCGATTTTGATTGTCTTTTCATCTACTGAGTTACCAGCAGCGTTTGACGCTCCAGACTTCACTTCTCCACAGGCTGCAAGAAGTGCGACACTTGCAAGCGCCACAAACGATAGGGCAAATTTTTTCTTCATCTTTTTTGTCTCCTTATTTCTTAAATAAATAGCATGTTAAGAATATACCGAATTATCAGAAAATTGTCAACACTTTTTTTAAACTTTTTCGATGATAACGTTTTCCTCTCGATGAAGATTGCCCACAAAGGGTGTTTCCAGCTCTTGGATATGACAAACCCTGACTTTTTTTATAAACTTTTCCTTGCCCAAGCGCCCGATCAATTGCTCCACTTCTTGAGTTGGAACATAGAGTTGTAAGTAACGATGTTTCTTGGAATGATAGGTAATATCTCCATAATCCTGCAATTTTTTTGCATCACGATTATAGTAAAGATAGATAATCAAGCCAGATCGATTGACTTTTTCAAACATGATAAATCCTCTTTCTAAGAAATCTCTCCCTATTATACCAAAAAAAGCAAACCCAGTCGAGTTTGCCTCCTTTGATTATTAGTTCAATGAATTGTTGGCCATGATTTCATCAATAAAGCCATATTCAAGTGTTTCTTGGGCACTCATCCAATTATCACGTTCTGCATCTGCATGGACTTTTTCGATTGACTGACCTGAATTTTCAGCCAATATTTTTTCCAAGATGTTACGAGTTTTAAGCAAGTGTTCTGCAGCAATCGCCATATCGGTTTGTTGAGTACCACCGCCTGTACCACCCATTGGTTGGTGGATCATGTATTCAGCATTTGGAAGCATGAAACGTTTGCCTTTTGCTCCACTTGATGCGATGACTGTTCCCATAGATGCGGCCATACCCATAACGATGGTTTGGACATCTGCCTTGATAAAGTTCATGGTATCAACGATTGCCAAACCAGCTGAAACAGAACCACCAGGTGTATTGACATAAAGGTAAATATCTTTTGTACTATCTTGGGCATCCAAGAAAAGCAACTGGGCAATAACTGAGTTGGCCATATTGTCTTCAACTGGGCCTGTCAGCATAATGATGCGGTCTTTGAGAAGACGTGAGTAAATATCGTAGGAACGTTCTCCACGGCTTGTTTGTTCAATAACTACAGGAATCATTCATTTCTCCTTTTAAGTTTTATTTTTGTTGGTCAAACGACTGAAGATAAGACTATTATAATATCTTGGTCAAAAAAGGTCAAATTTTTGCTCTGTTTTCATCAGACAGAAACAAAAACTCAACCTCCTTTCGTGACTGGAACTTCTTTTCCAAGTCATTCTTCTTTTCGATCTTATTTCGTACCGAACAAGCGGTCCCCAGCATCTCCAAGACCTGGAACGATATAACCGTGTTCGTTCAAGCGTTCATCCAAGGCTGCTGTAAAGATTTCTACATCTGGATGAGCTTCTTGAAGGGCTTTAACACCTTCTGGAGCAGATACAAGGCAGACAAATTTGATATTTGATGCGCCACGTTTTTTAAGAGAATCAACAGCCAAGATTGCTGAGCCACCTGTTGCCAACATTGGGTCTACCACAAAAATTTGACGTTGGTCAATATCTTCAGGCAATTTCACCAAGTACTCAACTGGTTGAAGCGTTTCTTCATCACGGTACATACCGATGTGGCCAACTTTAGCAGCTGGAACCAAGCTCAAAAGTCCATCAACCATCCCGATACCTGCACGCAAGATTGGAACGATAGCCAATTTCTTACCTGCCAATTGTTTTTGAACTGTTTTTGTGATTGGTGTTTCGATTTCTACATCTTCTAGTGGAAGATCACGAAGTACTTCATACCCCATCAACATTGCAATCTCATCTACTAGCTCACGAAAAGCTTTTGTAGAAGTATCTGTACGACGCAAGATTGACAATTTGTGTTGAATCAGTGGATGATTAATAACTTCAATTTTTCCCATTTTTGGAATTCCTTCTTTCAATTTATTCTTCTTATTATACCAAAAAACGGTTTAAAAATCTTTCCAAACTATTTATTTTTGATAATTTTTACATTAAATCTGCCTCTTTAAGAGCTGCCTGTACTGTCTCAAGTGGTAGATGGGTCAATTCTGTTCCTTTTTCTTGATAAAGGTATTGGGCGTAGTCGTCCATTCTGTACTGGTTGATATAAACCACGCGCTTGCAGCCGACCTGCAATAATTGTTTGGTACAATTCAGACAAGGAAAGTGTGTCACATAGGCTGTAAAACCTTTAGGAACACCACGCTCAGCACCTTGGAGAATGGCATTAACTTCAGCATGAAGGGTACGAACACAGTGGCCTTCAATGACCAGACATTCGTGGTCAATACAATGCTCAGTCCCTGACACTGAACCATTGTATCCAGTGGAAATCACCTTATTATCCTTTACCAGAATTGCGCCCACTTTGGCACGTTTACAAGTGGAACGATTGGCAATCAATAGGGCTTGGGCTGCAAAATACTCATCCCAGGCCAGTCTTTTTTCAGTCATATCTCTTCTCCTTTTTCTCTATTTTTTAAAAAATGGTAAACCTAAATCCGCAATCTTTTCAGCAGGTACCTTCATGCCATCCTTGATCCATTTTAGGAGGACAGAGACGATGGCTGAACTCCAAAAGGAATGAAGATAAGAGCTGACACCTTTTGATTTTCCATGGTATTTTTCCAGAAACTCCTGCATGGCTTGGACAAAGATTTTTTCCAGATGGTAATCTAAGGCCAGTTGAATCACTCTGGCTTCCTTTCTGGCTTCTCGGAAAAGGTGAACCCAGACCAGATAAAGGTCTGTCTTTAAATCATAATGATGCAACTGTTCCATAATATTGTGGACAGTTCGTTTGAAGACGCTTTCTAAAATCTCCTCTTTGGAATCATAATTGCGATAAAAGGCCGCACGCGAAACGCCTGCACGTTTGACCAATTCAGAAATACTAATCTTGGTCAGGTCCTTTTTTTCCAAGAGTTGCAAGAGGGCTGTTTCAATAGCTTCTCTAGTTAATAAATTGGATTCTTGGTTTGATTTTCTGAGATTTTCAAGAGACTTTTCAGAGATTCTACGTTCAGACATAACATTTTCTTTCTACTTGTCACAACAGACGGATGAGGCTTTTGTTTCAAGGGCTTTCATGATATAATTGTAAAAAAAGACAGAACCTTTGTCAATGTATAACTGACAAAGATGGAGAATTTCTATGACTTGGAAGATTATTGCTGACTCTGGTTGTGATTATCGTCAGCTGGCAACACCAGCTATTGACACGACCTTTGTAAGTGTTCCCTTAACCATTCAAGTAGCTGATCAGGTCTTTGTTGATGATGCCAGTCTTGACATTGACCAAATGATGGAAACCATGTATGCAACCGCAGAAGCTTCAAAATCAGCTTGTCCAAGCCCAGATGACTATTTGCGAGCATTTGAAGGTGCCAAAAACATTTTCCTAGTAACCATCACTGGTACTCTTTCTGGCAGCCACAATAGTGCTCAACTAGCAAAGAATATTTATCTGGAAGAACATCCTGATACTAAGATTCATGTGATTGATAGTTTGTCTGCTGGCGGAGAGGTTGACTTGCTCGTAGAAAAATTGAATGACTTGATTGACCAGGGCTTGTCTTTTGAAAAAGTGGTTGAAGCTATCACTGCCTATCAAGAAAAAACCAAGTTACTCTTTGTCCTAGCCAAAGTCGATAACTTGGTGAAAAACGGCCGTTTGAGTAAGCTTATCGGTACAGTCGTTGGCCTTCTCAACATCCGTATGGTCGGAGAAGCTAGTGAAACTGGAACCCTCGAATTGCTACAAAAAGCACGAGGGGCAAAGAAAGCAGTTCAGGCAGCCTATGAAGAGTTGGTAAAAGCTGGATATGCTGGTGGCCGTATTGTCATGGCCCAACGCAATAACGAAAAATGTTGCCAACAGCTTTCAGACCGAATCCGTGAAAATTTCCCACAGGCGGATATTAAAATTCTCCCAACATCTGGTCTCTGCAGTTTTTATGCAGAAGATGGCGGTTTACTGATGGGATATGAAATTGATTAATTGCATTCTTGACAAGAGGTGACCATCATCTCTTGTTTTTTTGTGGTACAATAGAGCTATGAAACATTTTGATACTATTGTCATCGGTGGAGGACCTGCTGGTATGATGGCTACGATTTCCAGTAGCTTTTATGGACAGAAAACCCTCCTTATCGAAAAAAATCGGAAACTTGGAAAAAAATTAGCTGGGAACTGGTGGTGGACGTTGCAATGTCACCAACAATGGAACTCTAGATGACCTACTAGCTGGAATCCCTGGAAATGGGCGCTTTCTCTACAGTGTCTTCTCCCAATTTGATAACCATGATATCATTAACTTTTTTACGGAAAATGGGGTTAAACTTAAAGTCGAAGACACGGGCGCGTCTTTCCGGCCAGCGACAAATCACGAACTATAATCGAGGCTTTGGAAAAGAAAATTACTGAGCTAGGCGGTCAAGTCGCTACTCAAACCGAGATTGTTTCGGTTAAAAAAGTAGATGATCAGTTTGTCCTTAAGTCCGCAGACCAAATCTTCACTTGTGATAAACTGATTGTCACAACTGGTGGAAAATCCTATCCTTCCACTGGTTCGACTGGTTTTGGACATGAGATTGCCCGTCATTTTAAACACACCATTACCGAACTTGAGGCTGCTGAAAGTCCATTATTAACGGATTTTCCACACAAAGCACTTCAGGGGATTTCACTAGACGATGTGACCTTAAGCTATGGAAAACATGTCATCACGCACGATCTGCTTTTTACCCACTTTGGTTTGTCTGGCCCTGCTGCTCTGCGTATGTCTAGCTTTGTCAAGGGTGGGGAGGTTCTCTCACTGGATGTTTTCCCTCAACTTTCTGAGAAGGACTTGGCTGCATTCCTAGAAGAAAATCGTGAAAAATCCTTGAAAAACGCTTTAAAAACTTTGCTTCCAGAACGCTTGGCAGAATTTTTTGTGCAAGGCTATCCAGAAAAAGTCAAACAACTGACTGAAAAGGAACGCGAACAACTTCTCCAGTCTATCAAAGCACTCAAAATCCCTGTGACCGGAAAAATGTCCCTTGCCAAGTCCTTTGTTACCAAAGGGGGCGTCAGTCTCAAGGAAATCAATCCCAAAACTCTAGAAAGTAAGCTGGTACCTGGACTCCACTTTGCTGGTGAGGTACTGGATATCAATGCCCACACTGGTGGCTTTAACATCACTTCTGCCCTCTGCACCGGCTGGGTGGCGGGATCAAATCCAATCTAAATCTAAATTATTCAATGGCTAAATCAGCCCCAAAAGAAAGGAACTACTTTGGAACATATTATCTTGTTAAGGGGAGTTACTCCTAATGGAAAAAATGCTATCCCTAAAATGTCTTATCTAGTAGATATCTTGACAGAAGCTGGTTTTCAACAAGTTCGAACCTATATTCAAAGTGGGAATATCATTCTTGAAAGTAACTTAGCTCTCGAAGAAATACGAGAACAGGTTCATACTCTAATAAAGGAAAAGATTGGAGCCGATCTCAAAATAATCATTAAGAATAAGGATATTTTTAAAAACATTGTCCAAGAAAATCCGTTTGGAGAACACTATCTTTATGACCGTGTACACGTGATTTTTTATCAAGAACCTATTCAAAGTCTTCCTTTAGAAAAATTAAAAATTGATTACGGCGAAGAAGAAATTTGTGTCGGTAACCACTGTCTCTACCTCTATCTCCCTAGAACTGCAAAACAAAAAAAGCTCAATACTAACTATCTTGAAAAGCTTTTCAATGTAGATTTGACCACGCGAAAACTAAATGTGGTAGAAAAATTATTAAGCAAGTAGTACTTGAATTTAGAAAAAATCGGAAGATCACTCCTCCGATTTTATTTTGTCTGAGTTTGGACATAGTGGGCAATCACATCTGATGTGTACTGGGCTGTTCCAGGTCCAAATTTGTCAATGTTTTCCTTAAATTCTGGGTCGTAGACGTAGCCTTTACCGATGTGACCGAATACCTCAATAGAGCAGTCAAATCCATAAGTACGGATGGCTTGCAAGAGTTTAGCGGCTTCTTCTTGATTTTCAGTTGCTGTTACAGGTAGACCAGCTTGAAGATTTTGTGCCAATGCTTGAAAAACTTGGTTGAAGGCAGCCGTAGCCTCGTCTTCGTGACCTTTCTGGCGCTCCAGCGCTTGGTCCATGACTTCTTGTCCATATTTCTCTACCGCCTCTTGGTGGTATTTTTGATGGTCTTGGTAGTTAAATCCAGCAAATTTCTCTTGAATGCTCATTTCTCTTTCTCCTTTTTGTTCTTGAATGGTTTTTTGCAAAGTTGAAATCAAGGTATCCAGATGTTCCCTTTCTCGAGTCAAATAGTCCAACTGCTTGGTCAGATGGGGCAATAAATCTGCCCTTTCTTCCTTTAATAGCTCTGCTATTTTTTCTAAAGAAAAACCTAGATATTTGTAATAAAGAATAACCTGAAGGCGTTCCAAATCCTCCTGACTGTAGGTTCGATAGCCGTTTTCCGATTTTAAAGGAACCAAAAGTCCTATCTTGTCGTAGTGGTGCAGGGTCTTGACAGAGACACCTGAAAGCTGCGCAGCTTCTTTTATATGGTACATGATTTCCTCCTTATACTCAATGAAAATCAAAGAGCAAACTAGGAAGCTAGCCGCAGGCTGTACTTGAGTACGGTAAGGCGACGCTGACGTGGTTTGAATTTGATTTTCGAAGAGTATTACATTGATAGTATAACCCCTCCCCTTAGGTCAGAGTCAAGCGTTTTTGCGAAATTTTTTACTTCATCATAACATGAAAATGGTTTTCTTGACAGACCTTAGAAAACATGATAGGATAGTCAAGTCTATCAAGCAAAAGAAAGGCTTATCTTGAGTACTTGTGCGGCTATTTGCCAAGGGCAGTAGCTTTTTCTTTTGTAACATTAATTTTAGGAGTTTAACTATGTCTGAAAAATCGCAATGGGGTTCTAAACTGGGCTTTATCCTAGCATCTGCTGGTTCAGCCATCGGACTTGGAGCAGTTTGGAAATTCCCCTATATGACTGCTGCTAATGGCGGAGGAGGCTTTTTACTGGTCTTTCTCATCTCCACTATTTTAATTGGTTTCCCCCTTTTGCTGGCTGAATTTGCTCTCGGCCGAAGCGCTGGTGTCTCTGGGATTAAAACCTTTGGAAAACTAGGAAAGAATAGCAAATACAACTTTATCGGTTGGATTGGTGCCTTTGCCCTCTTTATCCTCTTATCTTTCTACAGTGTTATTGGCGGCTGGATTTTAGTCTATCTAGGCATTGAGTTTGGAAAATTGTTCCAACTTGGTGGAACGGGTGATTACGCGCAACTATTTACTTCAATCATTTCAAATCCAACCATTGCACTAGGAGCTCAAGCTGCCTTTATCTTATTCAATATCTTTATTGTATCACGTGGGGTCCAAAAAGGGATCGAAAGAGCTTCGAAAGTCATGATGCCTCTGCTCTTTATCATCTTTGTCGTCATCATCGGACGCTCTCTCAGCTTGCCAAATGCCATGGAAGGGGTTCTTTACTTCCTAAAACCAGACTTCTCTAAGCTGACAAGTGCTGGTCTCCTCTATGCTCTGGGACAATCTTTCTTTGCCCTCTCACTAGGGGTTACAGCCATGCTGACCTATGCTTCTTACTTGGACAAGAAAACCAATCTGGTCCAATCAGGAATCTCCATCGTAGCCATGAATATCTCGGTATCCATCATGGCAGGTCTCGCCATTTTCCCAGCTATGTCAGCCTTCAATATCCAATCTGAAGGGGGACCGAGCTTGCTCTTTATCGTCTTGCCTCAACTCTTTGACAAGATGCCTTTTGGAACCATTTTCTACATCCTCTTCCTCTTGCTCTTCCTCTTTGCGACGGTCACTTCTTCCGTCGTTATGCTGGAAATCAATGTGGGTAATATCACCAACCAGGACAACAGCAAACGTGCCAAATGGAGTGCCATTTTAGGAATCTTGACCTTCGTCTTTGGCATTCCTTCAGCCCTATCTTACGGTGTCATGGCGGATGTTCACATCTTTGGGAAGACCTTCTTTGACGCTATGGACTTCTTGGTTTCCAATCTCCTCATGCCATTTGGAGCTCTCTGCCTTTCACTTTTTACAGGCTATATCTTTAAAAAGGCTCTTGCTATGGAGGAACTCCATCTCGATGAAAGAACATGGAAACAGGGACTGTTCCAAGTCTGGCTTTTCCTTCTTCGTTTCGTCATTCCAATCATCATCATCGTGGTCTTTATCGCCCAATTTATGTAATCAAAAAGGACTTGAGTAATAAACTCAGGCCCTTTCTTTTTTATGGATGGCTAACAATCAATTCCAAATCTTGTCCTTCCAGAGTCCAAGCTTCAACATCACTTGGTAGGATAAAGTGGCTGCCTTTTTGGATCGGATAGTTTTTACCATCAACAGTGAGCTGACCTTGACCAGCTAAGACACTGAATAAGCTGTAGTCAGCCGTCTTTTCGAAGTCAACTTTTCCAGTAATTTCCCACTTGTAAACTGCAAAGAAATCATTTGATACAAGAAGAGTTGAAAGCAAATCATCTGCTTTAACAGTTACAGGACGGCTATTTGCAGGCTCACCAATGTTCAAGACATCGATAGATTTTTCAAGGTGAAGTTCACGTAAGTTGCCCTTGTCGTCCTTGCGGTCAAAGTCATAGACACGGTAGGTTGTGTCACTAGATTGTTGTGTTTCAAGGATTAAAATACCTGCACCGATAGCATGCATGGTGCCACTTGGCACATAGAAGAAATCTCCAGCTTTAACTGGTACTTTTGTCAACAAGGCATCCCAATTCTTGTCCTCGATTTGCTGGCGAAGTTCTTCTTTTGACTTGGCATTGTGACCATAGATAATCTCTGAACCTTCATCCGCAGCGATGATGTACCAGCATTCTGTTTTTCCGAGTTCGCCTTCATGCTCGAGTCCGTAAGCATCGTCTGGGTGAACTTGGACGCTGAGCCAGTCGTTGGCATCCAGAATCTTAGTCAAAAGCGGAAATACAGGCTCAGGACGATTGCCAAACAATTCACGATGTTCCGCATATAAAGTAGCAAGATCTGTTCCCTCGTAGCGACCATTGGCCACCTTTGAAACGCCATTTGGGTGGGCTGAGATGGCCCAATATTCGCCAATTTTTTCACTTGGAATGTCGTAGCCAAACTCATCACGTAGCTTGGTTCCACCCCAGATTTTTTCTTGCATAACTGATTGTAAAAATAGTGGTTCTGACATCTTAAACTCCTGTCTGTTTTCTCCTTTCATTATAGCAAAAAAAGAGTTTCAGTTGAACTCTTTTTCACATCTTATAAAGTAGGGAGAAGATTTTATAAAAATAGTAACGAAATAATCTTTTACTTGATGGAGGAACCTCTAAAGCAACACTCATAAAGCTCGCTGTCAACGGCTGTTTTCCTCAACTCTCATTAGACTTCCTTTACTTGAGAGTCTATTTTTATGTACAAAAAAAGACTGAAACCAGTCTTCTTTTTAAATCAAAGCTGTAATAGCTGTCACTAGGCCAAAAACGATACCTGGTGCATTGGCAGCTGCAAGTGGAATATCTCTTTCCTTCTTGAAAAGACCATAGTAAACCCAGAGACTACAGTTGATAGCTGCGACTAGGGGTTGAATGAAGTTGCCTTTTTGACCGGCAAGATTATTCATGATTTGTGGGAAATATGACACATACATCATAACAGACATAAATGTCGCTGCCCAGCCCAACACTTTCATTTGTTTTTCAGACATTTTCAAAACCTCTTTTATTCTTTTATACTTTCTATTTTATAATTTAATACAAAAACAAGCAAGAGTTTGAGAATTTTGTTATAGAAATGTAAACTATCACAGTCTTGTGATAAGAAAAAGACCGGATTGCTCCGATCTTTTCAAGTTTCTCTCTATGAAAATCAAAGAATAAACAAGGCATCAAACCGCAGGCAGTACTGGAGTACGGCAAGGTGAAGATAACGCAGTTTACATTTGATTTTCGACGAGAGAAATTATTTAATTGCGCGTGATTGCAACCCTTCTTCTTCCAAGAAGAGGCGGAATGGTACGAGTTCTTCTGCTTCGTATTTTTCCTTGAAGGCTTTGATTGCTTCTTCTGAGTGAAGTTTTGGATCCAATTCAAGTACTTCTACTGGAAGTGGACGGTGTGGGGTGATGCGAGCATCGATAACAACAGTTTTACCTTCTTTGCTCAATTTAACAGCTTCTGCAACAACTGCATCGATGTCTTCGATACGGTCAACTGTAAATCCAACAGCTCCTTGAGCTTCAGCGATTTTCGCATAGTCAGCATTAGGGAAGTCACAACCAAACAAGTGTTTGTTTGTGTCTTCGTATTTGTCCTTGATGAAGGCATATTTACCATTTGAGAAGACAACGTTGATAACTGGAAGGTCGTATTGAACGTTTGTGATAACGTCTGGGTAGCACATGTTGAATGCACCGTCACCCATGATGTTCCATACTTGGCGATCTGGATTGTCTTTCTTAGCAGCGATACCACCAGGAAGGGCAATACCCATTGTCGCAAAGAGCGGAGATGTACGCCACATGTTCTTAGGTGTCATGTGAAGGTGACGAGTAGATGTTTGAGTAGTGTCACCTACGTCGATTGAATAGATAGCGTCTTGATCAGCATGTTTGTTGATTGCATTGTAAACTTGATACAATTGCAATTCACCCTCAGTTTTACCTTCGAGTTTGTTCATGTAATCACGCCAGTTTTGGTTATTCTTAACGTTTGCACGCCACCATGGAGTAGATTCAACTGGATTCACTTTGTCAAGGATTGCTTTCGCTGCTTGACCTGCATCACCAAGGATTGAAGCGTCTAGGGCATGACGTTTACCAAGTTTGTAAGGGTCGATATCCACTTGGATGAATTTTTCAGTATTCTTGAATGCTTCGTAAACTTCAGCAAATGGGAAGTTTGAACCAAGGAAAAGAACTGTGTCTGCTTCAAAGACCACTTCGTTGGCTGGCTTCCAACCAACACGGTATGCAGAACCTGTCAAACCTTCATAGTTCCATTCAAAGGCTTCAAAGTTTTTACCAGTTGTGATGATTGGTGCTTTGATTTTACGTGACAATTCAGTAATCACTTCACCAGCTTTAACACCACCGTAACCAGCATAGATAACTGGACGTTCAGCATTGTTCAAGATTTCAACAGCTTTGTCGATTTCAACTTCGTTCAAAGCAGGAGCGATGAATGAACGCTCGTATGAACCTGATCCATAGTATGAGTTTTCGTCGATTTCTTGGAAACCGAAGTTTACTGGGATTTCAACAACAGCTGGACCTTTTTTAGAAACTGCAGCACGGCAAGCTTCGTCAATTACTTTTGGCAATTGCTCAGCGTAAGCTACACGTTTGTTATATACAGCGATACCGTTGTACATTGGGTTTTGGTTCAATTCTTGGAAAGCATCCATGTTCAATTCGTTAACTGGACGTGATCCAAGGATTGCTAGGAATGGAGTGTTATCCATAGCTGCATCGTAAACACCGTTAATCAAGTGAGTCGCACCTGGACCACCTGAACCAACTGCAACCCCGATTGAGCCGCCGAATTTAGCTTGCATAACCGCTGCAAGAGCACCTGTTTCTTCGTGGCGAACTTGCAAGAAACGGATATCTTTGTCTTCAGCCAAAGCGTCCATCAATGAGCTGAGTGTTCCTGATGGGATACCGTAGATGGTGTCTACTCCCCATGTTTTCAATACATTAAGCATTGCTGCAGATGCAGTAATTTTCCCTTGAGTCATAATGATAACTCTCCTTCAAATATTTTTAAATCTACTAAAAAAGGTTTCATATAGTTTTTGAAAACGTTTCAGTAAATTTTTACACTACTAATTTATCACATTTATTTTGACTTTACTAAGAATCTGCTCAGAAGTTTTTATTCTCTATTACAGTACAGTTTGAAAACGTTTTTAGCTTCTGTTTTATAATAAAAAGCGAGCAAGCCCGCTTTTAATCTATTTTACTAAAGTTTAGTAAGAGTGAACTAGTCAGAACGGATACAGAACTAAAGGCCATAGCTAGACCTGCCAGTTCTGGATTGAGGGCCAGTCCAACACCAGAAAAGACTCCTGCTGCAATCGGAATTCCGGCGACATTGTAGATAAAGGCCCAGAAAAGATTGAGCAGAATTCGATTAAAGGTTTTCTTACTCATGTCAAAGGCACGAACCACGCCTAGGAGGTTATTGGTTGTCAACACTAAATCTGCTGACTCGATAGCGATATCCGTTCCAGCTCCCATAGCAATCCCCACATCTGCTACACTAAGCGCAGGAGCGTCATTGATACCGTCCCCAACAAAGGCTACTTTGCCAGCCGCTTGTAGTTTATGGATTTCATGGGCTTTTTCTTCTGGCAAGACACCTGCAATGACCTCTTCGATTCCGATTTGATCTGCAATAGCACGCGCCACACCAGCATTGTCTCCTGTCAGCATGACTGTTTTAAGACCTCGTTTTTTCAACTGACTGATGGCAAGCTTAGCATTTTCCTTAGGAATATCTTGCAGAGCAAGCAAGCCTTTGATTTCATTGTCCACAGCCAAGAACACAACTGTCTTAGCTTCTTTTTCCAGTTCTTCTAGTTTTTCTTGATAAGTGCTAGAAATGTTCATGCCATCCAGCATTTTAGCATTTCCAAGCAGAACTTGTTTTCCATTGATTTGCCCTGAGACACCTTTTCCGTGCAAGGCTTGGAAATTTTCAACAGTTTGAAGCTCAAGTCCAGCTTCACTCGCTCGTTTCACAACGGCTTCAGCCAGTGGGTGTTGAGAAGCTTCTTCCAAGGAAGCTGCCAATCCAAGCACTTCTACTTCGTCGCCGATGATATCTGTGACCACAGGTTTCCCTTCAGTCAAAGTTCCGGTCTTATCAAAGACAATGGTTTGGACTTTCTGGATTTCCTGTAGAACCGTTCCATTTTTGAGGAGAACTCCCATCTTGGCACTGCGACCTGTCCCCACCATAAGGGCTGTCGGTGTTGCAAGTCCCAATGCACAAGGGCAGGCAATAATCAGAACTGCTACTCCATAGAGAAGCGAAGACACAAAGCTCGCTCCAAGCACAACTACACTATCCCTGAGCAAGACGAACCAAACCCAAAAGGTCACAATCCCTAAAATGACAACTGCTGGGACAAAAATCCCTGAAATTTTATCCGTCAAGTCCTGAATCGGCGCACGACTTGTCTGAGCTTTCTTCACAAAATCCACAATCTGAGCCAAAACAGTCTCTGAACCAACTTTTTCTGCTCTAAAAACAAGTGTTCCACTATTATTGATGGTTGAGCCAATCACAGTATCTCCAACAGTCTTGTCTACAGGCAGACTCTCACCTGTCACCATAGACTCATCAATACTAGAGATACCTTCTACTACGACACCATCAACCGCAATCTTTTCACCGGGACGCACTCGAATCAGGTCACCTACCTTGACTTGCTCCAAAGGGACTTGAACATAGCTATCCTCACGCAAGACTTCTGCAGTTTTAGCCTGCAAGTCAAGTAATTTCTCCACAGCTTGGGAAGTATTTTTCCGCATTTTCTCCTCAAAAACGGCTCCCATAAGAACGAAGAAGAAGATAAATGCAGCACTTTCAAAGTAAACGGGGAGGCCAGCGAAGAGGGCAACTAAGCTATAGAAATAGGCCACTAGGGTTCCCAGAGCAACCAAGGTATCCATGTTGGCATTGTGCTTTTTAAAACTAGCCCAAGCACTTTGGATATAAGGACCACCTGCTACTAGCATAATCGGTGTTGTGGCTAAAAAGGTGCCCCAACGCATGACTTGGTGACTAATTCCTCCTGTCGACATTCCAATCATGAGAATCACAAGAGGCACAGTAAAGATACTAGTAATCCAAAAACGCTGTAAAAGTGATAGAGATTTTCGAGTCTTCTCAACTACGGTATAACTCCCCTTTTGCATCTTCATGCCACAAGAAAATTCATGTTGCCCTAATTCTTGAGGTGTAAAACGAATTGTTTTCTCTTCGTCTACGCCGATTGGTTCTAAGATGCCTTCTTCTTCAAAAAGAATTTCCTTATAACAGTTTGAAGGAGTAGTACGATGAAAGGTAATCTCAGCTGGAATCCCTTTTTGAAGCTGGATATGGGCTGGATGGTAGCCTTTGTCTGCCGTGATACGGATTTTTTGAACACCATTTTCAAGACTTGCTTTTACAATTTCAGTCATATCATTCTCCTATTCTACAATCATCTTGCCGTGCATCATATTCATGCCACAAGCAAAGCCAAATTCTCCAGCCTGCTCAGGTGTGATTTCCACTACATACTCTTCCCCCATTGGCAGATCCGCATGTACACCAAAGTCTGGAAATACGATCTGATCCAAACATGGTGAAGGATCTTTGCGGTCAAAGACAATGCGGGCTGGCACTGATTTCTTTAGGATAATCAACTCAGGCGTATAGCCCCCATGACCTCCACTCGAATCTCTTGGTAGCCGTTTTTTTGCTGGGCCTTTTGTCCAGATTTTTCAGGCTTTTTGAAAAACCAAAACAAGATAAACGCGATAAGGGCAGTACAAATAATAGTTACAATGCTATTTAACATGACGTCTCCTTTACATACAATTACATTTTACTTCTTTTACAGTGCTTGATTTCTTCTCAGAAATCACAACTTCCAAGTCTTCCAAGTCAGCCTGAGTAAAATCACATTCAGCAATCAAATCAGCCAACAAGTTCTTAATCCTACGGGAACAAACCTTGTCCTTGATATCTTGGACAAGTAAATCCCGACTTTGGTCCAAAGTTAAAAGTGCTGAATAAACAAAAGACTTGCCTTCTTTTTTCCGAGTCAAACACTCTTTCTCAACCAAACGAGTCAAAAGAGTTTGAATGGTCGACTTGGACCAGTCGAACCGCTCCGCCAGAACCCTGATCAAATCCGTACTTGTCTGCTCTCCTTGCATCCAAATAATCTTCATAACCTGCCATTCTGCATCTGAAATCTGCATCATCGCACCTCCAAAATCTACATTTGTCAATTACAGTTATTAGTATACTTCAAAAATCTACATTTGTCAATTATAAAATTAATCTTTTCTTTGAAAAATTGAATTTTAACAATTTGATAAAGGATTTTCAGTCAAATCTTACTATATAAACTATAAAAATATGCTATACTAAAGAAAAAAGAAAACAACCACTAGGGGTGCGTAAAGCTGAGATTAACGACTGTTAGACCCTTTGACTCAATCTAGGTAATGCTAGCTGATGGAAGTGGAAATGATAATGGGGACTAGCAGTCTTCTATTGCCTTTCTAAAACAGACCAGCTTGTTCTTAAGAATACAAACTTCAGTTGGTTGGGAGGTTTTAGATGACTTATTTACCCGTTGCTTTGACCATTGCAGGGACTGACCCTAGTGGTGGTGCTGGCATTATGGCTGACTTAAAGTCGTTCCAAGCTAGAGATGTCTATGGAATGGCCGTTGTGACAAGCCTTGTCGCTCAAAATACCAGAGGTGTTCAGCTAATCGAGCACGTTTCTCCTCAAATGTTGAAAGCCCAATTGGAAAGTGTCTTTTCGGATATCAAGCCTCAGGCTGTAAAAACTGGGATGTTGGCAACTACTGAAATCATGGAAATCATCCAGCCCTATCTTAAAAAGCTGGATTGTCCCTACGTCCTTGACCCTGTTATGGTAGCTACGAGTGGGGATGCCCTAATTGATACCAGTGCCAGAGACTACCTAAAAACAAATCTGCTTCCCCTTGCAACTATTATTACACCGAATCTTCCTGAGGCAGAAGAAATTGTTGGTTTTTCAATCCATGATCCTGAAGACATGCAGCGTGCCGGTCGCCTGATTTTAAAAGAATTTGGTCCTCAGTCTGTTGTTATTAAAGGTGGGCATCTCGAAGGCGGTGCCAAAGATTTCCTCTTTACCAAGGATGAGCAATTTGTCTGGGAAAGCCCAAGAATTCAAACCTGTCACACCCATGGTACTGGGTGTACCTTTGCTGCAGTGATTACTGCTGAACTAGCCAAGGGGAAAACCCTCTATCAAGCAGTTGATAAAGCCAAGGCCTTTATAACGAAAGCCATCCAAGACGCCCCTCAACTCGGTCATGGTTCTGGTCCAGTCAACCATACAAGCTTTAAAGATTAAAAAAACTCTCTAGTTCCCACTTTTAGGGAATTAGAGAGTTTTATAGTCTTCTAAAATCTCTTCAAACTATGTCAGCTTTATCTGCAACCTCAAAGCTGTGTTTTGAGCAACATGTGACTAGCTTCCTAGTTTGCTCTTTGATTTTCATTGAGTATTAATTAGAAAATAATGTCATCCAACTTTGTCAAAAAGGCTTGCGTTTTTGCCTCTATATCTTCTGCCTGCATCAAATCACGCACTACAGCTACACCAGCTATGCCAGTGCCCATAAGTTGGTCAATGTTCTCCGAAGTTAAACCTCCGATAGCAACTACTGGAATGGCGATCCTTTGACAAATTGTTTTCAAGGTTGAAATCAGGGTGATAGGCGCATTTTCCTTAGTGGTAGTTGGGAAAATGGCTCCTGTCCCCAAGTAATCTGCTCCCCCTTCTTCTGCTTCGAGGGCTCTTTTTACTGTTTTAGCTGTGACACCGAGGATTTTTTCAGGACCTAGGACTTTGCGGGCAACCGAAACGGGTAATTCATCGTCGCCAATATGCAGACCAGCAGCATCAACTGCAAGACAGACATCCAAACGATCATCGATGATCAGGGGTACCTGATAGGCATCTGTTATTTCCTTGACTTGTTTTGCCAGTTGATAATATTGATTGGTTGTAAGATTTTTTTCTCGCAATTGGACTATAGTAACCCCTGAACGGCAAGCCGTCTCAACCTTTTCAAGAAAGCTTTCCAAGGAATCTTGGTAGCGATTGGTTACTAGATACAGTCTAAGCGCCTCTCTATTCATAAACATCTCCTTTGATAGCATCTAGCCAGTTTTCATCTCTTTTGAGGAGCGAAAGCTGATTGAGTACTTGGTAACGAAAATCTTCCAATCCCATTCCTTGAACAAGAATTCTCTCAGCGGAGATATTGAGATAAGAGACCGCTAGGCAAGAAGCTTCAAAGCCAGTCATTCCTTGGCTGAGAAAAACGGCTGTCAAGGCTCCAACTAAGTCTCCCGTCCCTGTTATCCAGTCTAATTCTGCACAGCCATTTCCCAATATAGCAACTTGATTTACTGAAACGACGAGGTCCTTGGGGCCAGTAACTAAGAATGACATACCTGGATAGGTCTGACACCAGTCTTTCAAGACTTGAAGTAAATCCTCAGTTTCTTGATCTTTAGAACTCGCATCGACCCCAACTCCGTGGTGTTTTAAACCAACAAGACTTCGGATTTCCGACATGTTTCCTTTAAGGACCGTAGGTCTATAGTCTAAAAGGTCTTTAACTAAGCTCTTACGAATGGATGAAGCTGATACACCAACCGCATCTACTACCATTGGAAGAGAAACTTGAGCTGCATAAGAAGCTGCCCTACGGATTGATTTTTCCTTCTCAGCAGACAAATGCCCCAAATTGATGAAGAGGGCCTGACTTTGCTTAGTAAAATCAAGAACCTCACGGGGATCATCTGCCATGACAGGTTTGCATCCCAGCGCCAAAATGCCATTGGCCAGCATCTCACAAGAAATCTCATTGGTGATGCAGTGAATCAAGGAACTTGCTACCAGAGGGAAAGGATTTGTCAATTCCTGCATCAGTTTATCCTTTCATCCAAGAAATATCCCTGCACTTTTTTAAAGAATTCCTGCTTGATTAAAAATCGAAAGGCAATAAAGGAAATCGCTGTACCAATTAAGGTTGCTCCGAAAAATCGAGGAGTGTAGATAAACCAGCTAAGCTTAGCGGCCGATCCTGTAAAGAGTACCATAACAGGATAGGAAACAATAGAACCAATGATACCTGTTCCCAAAATTTCTCCCAAGGCAGAAAAGTAAAATTTTCGACCATACTTATAAAAGAGACCTGCTAGAAGGGCTCCAAAAGTCGCTCCTGTGAGAGCTAAAGGTGGAATCCCTTGAGTCGTCATACGGATAAAGGCTGTCACTGTAGCCATAACCAAGGCATAAACAGGTCCCATCATGATTCCTGCTAGAATATTGACTACACTGGACATCGGTGCCATTCCCTCAATCCGAAAGATAGGCGTAAGGACTACATCAAGGGCAATCATCATGGATAAAATGGTTAATTTGTGAACTTGTAATTGGTGCTTTCTCATATTTCTATTCTTCTCCTGTTTCTAAAGACTGTAAATCGCTCTTCCATGTCTGGTGTTGGTAGGCCATTTCCCAAAACTTAGCTTCCATATGAACACTGATGTGGAAGGCATCTAGCATTTTTTTCTTGTCTGTCTCGTCACTTTCTCGATAGAGTTGATTGACCAGAGCCCCTTCCTCTCTGATTTGCTGCTCCAACTCATCCGTAATATAAGTTTCAATCCATTGTTGGTAGAGAGGATTTGGTGATGGTTTAAGATTAAGTGATTTGCCTATATCATGGTATAACCAAGGACAAGGCAGCAAACTTGCAAAAGCAATGGCTAAGTTCGGCTCTGCAAATTGCCGATAAATATGCGAGATATAATGATAGCAGGTTGGAGCGATTGGATGTTGCTCCATTTCCTGATCGCTGATTTCCAATTCCTTGAAAAATTGTTGGCGGATAAATAACTCACCCTCCACTAGACTCTGGGCATTTTGTTTCAAGAGTCTTTTCATCTCTTGGTTTGAAGTCTTATCAGCCAAAAGGTGATAGATTTCTGAGAAGGCCTTCAGATAGTAGGCATCCTGAATCAGGTAATAGCGGAAAATCGCAGGGTCTAAATTTCCCTCTTGTAATTGTAAAATAAAGGGATGATGAAAAGAAGTCTGCCAAGCTTCCTTGGATAATTCCATCGCAATATCTGTAAATTCCATAATAACTCCTTTATAAAAATAGACTGGTTTGAAGCAATAAAAAGAACAGCAGGTAGATGAATAGTGTCCTTTGAGGAATATAAAAAGTCCGATAGCTATTCTCCACCTGTGCATGTTCGTCATATCCATGCGCCGACAGGGCTCTCAGGTAAAGATGGCGCCACCTAAAGACTGTCATCAGAACCTTGCTGTAAATCAAGGGAGACCAAACATGCAGTTCTTGACCGCGTAATAGGCAAGCTTCCTTGAGAGACTTGATTTCTTGCTGAATAAGGGGAAAGGAATTGAATACCACAATCAAGGCATAAGCCAAGAGCGTGATAACCCCTTTTGATCCAAGTACAAGAGAAGCTCTTTTAGGGAAATAGAGGAAACAAAGACAAGTCCGATACAAACTGTCACAAAGCCCCTCGTTCCAAGCATGACTGCCTGCGAAGCATCTCCATGTAACTGAACTGCCCAGTAGTTGGCCAAAGATGGCAAAATCGCGAGTAGAATCATCCAAGCCAACATCTTAAATCGACGGTAATAGAGCATAAAGAGAATACAGAATGCGACTACCGAAAGATTCAGAGCAATCGAAGGAATAAAAGATGTTTCCAAGGATAAAATCAGCAAAAAGAGACTGATAATCGGTGTCTGGGTTGCTACTTTGACCATACTATTTCACCTCCCCTTGAGTATTGCTACTCAGAGATGTGAGTGGTTTGGTAATTGTCACTTCTTTCACATGACTGAGACCCTGACTAGTCATCTCAATCCAATAATCAACCACAGAGATCAAGGGATCTAAACGATGGCTAATGATCAGAAAACTTCTTCCTTGATTTCTGTCCTCCACAATCCACTTGCAAAAATAATGGCAGGCTCTATCATCCAAACCAGCAAAAGGTTCGTCTAGTAAAATCACAGAAGCCTTGCTGGTCAAGATGGTCAAGAGCTGAAGAATCTTTTGCTGACCACCACTTAATTGATAGGGACTCTTATCGAGTGCCTGCTCCAGATCAAAATATTGTAAAGCTTGGAAAATTCGCTGATTTCTTTCAGAATCAGGTCCATCTAATTGCAGCTCTTCTCGCAGACTGACTCGGATAAACTGCTTCTCAGCTTCCTGAACAACACCCGTCAGGTCACGATACAAACTCTTTTTCTTTTTCAGGACTGTCCCCTTCCAGGTAATGCACCCCTTATACTTTTGAAATTGAAGAATAGACCGAAAGAGGGTTGATTTCCCGACACCATTGTCACCCAAGATACAGGAAATTCCTTGGTAAAATGTAAAATCCGTAATTGAAAAGAGGGGCTGCTTATCCAGTTCACAAGTGATTCGGTCCATATGGAATAGTTCTGGACTAGAAGCACCATTCTTTGAAGAAACCTGTGTCATCTCAGAGGTAGGGATTTGAAACACTTCCCTTAGTTGTCCATCTCTTAGCTCCACCATATGGTCGATATAGGCTTCATAATCAGATAAATCATGGTCGCACAAAATAACTGTCTTCCCATCAGAGACCAACTCTTTTAGAATCTCCAATATCTCTATCCTACTCTTGCGATCAATGGAAGCAAAGGGCTCATCCAAAAGATAGACCCTAGGATTCATAGCAAAGAGAACAGCCAAAGCAGCCTTTTGCTTTTCCCCACCTGATAAGTGATGAATTGGACGGTGCAAGATGTCCTTGCAACGACATTGCTGGACCACCTCTGCTATTTTAGAATCAATTTCCTGAACGGGATGCCCAATATTTTCCAAGGTAAAAATCAGCTCCTCAAACAAGTTCTCCATGGTAAATTGATGATTGGGATTTTGAAAGAGAATACCAACCGTCTGGACACGTTCGACGATAGAAAGCTGACTGACCTCGCTCCCATTTATCAGGACTTGACCCCTATAGGGAAGAGAACTGACTTGGGCAATCATTTGAAAGAGACTGGATTTTCCTGAACCACTGCTCCCAACTAACAAGGTAAAGGCTTGCGCATGAAAAGTAAAATCAAGCGGCTCAGGGAAGATTGGGGACTGAATCGCTCGTAGTTCCAGCCCCATCTATGCCTTGCCCCCAGCTGCAAACTGATGATAAAGTTTGACAATGGCACGAACCAAGATGGTACAGAAGAAAAAGACGGAAATAAAACGTACTACAAGCAAGGAAAGGACAAAAGGAAGGGAGAAGGCGTAGTAACCTAACTTAATGTATTCATAGACAAAGCTAACAAGCGTAATCCCAATACTATTAGCAGTTAGAGAGAGCCAACTTTCATAGCGATTCTTGGTTACGATAAAACCAAGTTCACTTCCCAAACCTTGAACCAAGCCAGACAAAAGGGCACCTAGACCGAATTGGCTGCCATAAAGGACTTCAGCAAGCGCAGCTAGCACTTCACCAATCGTTGCACTTCCGACTCTTGGAACAAAGATTGCAGCAATAGGCGCAGCCATACACCAGAGACCAAAGAGGATTTCATTGGCAAAGGCCTGCAAGCCAAGAGGGGCTAAAATCAGAGTGAGGATATCAAACAGATAGCCAGATCCTACAAAAACGCCACCAAAAAAGATAGACAAGAAAGCAAGTAAGATAACATCTTTTAACTGCCATTTTTTCAACATAAAAAACTCCTTTTTTAAAGAAAAGTGGGGCATTCAAGGAGACCTACCTAAATGCTTTGTATCATCTTCATCCAGTTTCGTAAAAGAAAAAACTCTAATTACAGATAGGAATTAGAGTTCAGCTTACAAGATTAGATGGTTAGTTTCTATAAATACAAAACCATTTCACATTTCCCTTCGCCAGTCTTAACTGTATCAGGTTCAATGGGTATCATCTCAGCCTAAAGCACCCCAAATGTCTTTATTATTTAATTATATAAATATTATAACAAACGATTTTTTCCAGTTCAAGAAATTGAACTGAGAAATAAGCTAGGCCAATCTATTGTAGTAAAATCACTAAGTAAACCATATAAACAGCCTATTCACTTATGAAGGATAATAACCCAACTTATCGAGTGAGAGAATCCTATTGACTTAAAAGACAAGAATAAAAAAGTTAAAATTGTTCATTCATTTCTCGAACAGTTTTTTCTATATTTTTTGCATACGATATTGCTGAAATGATTGAAACACCATCCATATTCGTCTTCATAATGTCTTTAATATGTTGCGTCTGTATCCCACCAATTGCAACTAAGGGCATTTGTGGCAATAGTTTTCTCATCAATTTAAGACCTTCATAACCTATAGCACCACCAGCATCGTCCTTTGACTGGGTATCAAATACAGGACCAACACCAACATAATCTACATATTCAACTTTTGATTGTTGAAATTCTTTCTCGTTTTTTATAGAAAGACCGATTATTTTATCTGGCATCAATTTTCTAATTTCATCAACTCCAAGGTCATCCTGTCCTACATGTACGCCATCAGCGTCAATTTCCATCGCCAAATCAATATCATCATTAACAATAAACGGAACATTGTATTTTTTACAGAGATCCTGTAGTTTAATTGCTAATTCGACTTTTTCTTTACCTTCCAGGGCTCCCTCACCTTTTTCACGGAATTGAAATAAGGTTATACCACCTTTTAAGGCTTCTTCAACGACTCTATATAGATCTTTTCCCTGGCAAGTAGTCGTTCCACAAATAAAATATAGTTTTAGTAATTCTTTTTGAAACATCTTACTTCACTCTTTTGAATTTCTTTACATCTTCATCTGTAATCTCGTATAAGGCATCTATAAATTCAACTTTAAATGTTCCAGGAAGATGTCCATTTGGACGTTTTTCTGCCATTTCTCCAGCGATATTGTAAACCAACATTGCTGTTTCTAATGATTTCAATTCTTGACCTTTTTCTAGTCCGATAAAGCTTGCTACCACTGCCCCTAATAAACATCCAGTTCCAATAACTTTTGGCATCATGGCACTACCATTATGAATCGTTACCACTTCTCCATTTACCGCAATAGCATCCACTTCACCTGTTACTACTATTGGAATATTGAACTTCTCATTTGCTGCTAGAGCAATTTCGTCAATATTATCTACGCCTGCACTATCTACTCCTTTAGATGCCACATTTATCCCTACTAAAGAGGCAATCTCTCCAGCATTCCCCCTAATCGCAGCTAGTTTGTAATTGTTGATTAGATCATCTGCTACTTTTTTTCTATATTCTCCTGCTCCACAAGCTACAGGATCTAAAACTGCTGGGACATTATATTTTTCTGCAATTTTCAGAGCAGCTTGGTATAATTTCCAATTTTCATCTGTCAATGTGCCTATGTTTATTAATAAACCTCCAGCATACTTTAATAAATCCTCTAAATCTGCTGGAAACTCACTCATGGCTGGTGATGCACCTAGTGCTACTAATCCATTTGCTGTGAAATTTTTTACTACATCATTGGTTATACAAATGACCAAAGGTGCTTTTTCTTTTAATAATTTTAAACTTGTCATATTGAAATCCTTCCTTTTCACTTTATACGATCTACTGATTTCGATTTATCTCTATCTTTCGTTAAGAAATTTTTTTCATTTACATTGAATGATTTATGCTCACTGAAAATCAAAGAGCAAACTAGGAATCTAGCCTCAGGTTGCTCAAAGCACTGCTTTGAGGTTGTAGATAAGACTGACGAAGTCAGTCACATATATAATCTAAGGTGAAGCTGACGTGGTTTGAAGAGATTTTCGAAGAGAACTACCTCATCAAATTTGTAAATATCCTAAACTTTCTCTAGGCGTCATAACCAATATCAAAAAAGGCTAATTCTAAAGCGACTGCTTGGTTCCAGCGTTGCTGAAGTTCTGTCAAATCTTCTCTACCTTTTCCGACACGATTGAGTTCATCAACCAGAAATTGAACCCACTCTGTAAAGAAAGAACCTCTGTGGAGATTGATCCATTCCGAATGAATATAGGCTTCAGGTATAGGCAGATCTTTAGAACCCCAGTCTAAATAGAGACCTTCTGCAATGACCAGCATGACCAAAAGATGGGCATAGTCTGATGAAGACACAGCAGAATACATAAGCTCCTGAAAGGCTTTTGTTACAGGATGCAAGGTCACTTCCAGATAGTCATTCTCAGATACTTTTAACTCTTTGAAAGCCTTTTGGAAATAACCATCTTCATCTGCTTCAAGAAAGCCTAGTTGCTTGGCAAAACGAAGCTTGGATTCAAGCTGGTCTGCGTGGGCTACGCAAGCACCCAGCATGGATAAGAAGGCATCAAAGAAGTGATAATCTTGAATCAGGTATTCTTTTAAGACCTTATTCTCAATTGTCCCCGCAAAAAGTTCCTGAACAAAACGATGATTGATTGCAGCCTGCCAATCCTTCTGACTGCTTTTTAATAATTCTCCAACAATCAAACCTGGCTCAAATGCATAGTCTTGTGTTTCCATATTTACTTTTCCTCTCTTTACTCGTACGTAATCAACAAAACATCAAGAAAATCCTAGTTTTACTTGACCTTTTTAAAGAAAATCAAGGGCGTTCAAGAAGAGCTACCTAAATGCTTTGTATCACCTTCATCCAGCTTCTATAAACAAAAAAACTCCAATTACCATCAAGAATTAGAGTTGACTTACAAGATTAGATTGTTCATTTCGCCATACGAAAAAACGTTTCACATTTCCCTTCGCCAGTCTTAACTGTATCAGGTTCAATGGGTATCATCTCAGCCTAAAGCACCCCAAATGTCTTTATTATTTAATTACTGCACCAGTATAGCAAAAAATGAAAGCCCTAGCAAGATATTTGATTGGAAAATATATTTATATAGACTTTTATATGATTTTCCTTTATTCAAACGTTTAAAACACAAGCAAAAACCTCCACATCAAGTGGAGGCAAGCTGTTTTATCAATACAATTTTAAGTCGCGTGGGTCAACTGGGAAGGTTGGGTTGTATGGGTTATGACGAAGTTTAAAGTGTTTAACATCTTCAATAGTCTGAGTTCCAGACAATTGCATAACTGTCTTCAATTCTGCATTCAAGTGTTCAAAGACTTGACGTACACCAACACTACCACCGAGAGCCAAACCATAGATGACAGGGCGACCAATAGCTACCAAGTCTGCTCCTGAAGCCAAGGCTTTAAAGACGTGTTGACCACGACGAATACCTGAGTCAAAGACAATTGGTACGCGTTTGTCAACTGCTTCAGCTACTTCTTGAAGTGAGTCGAAGGCAGCTGGTCCACCGTCGATTTGGCGACCACCATGGTTGGTTACCCAGATACCAGAAGCTCCCGCAGCAAGCGAACGTTCAACGTCCTCACGACATTGTGGTCCCTTGACATAAACAGGAAGTCCTGAGTATTCAGCAATAAATTCTACATCACGTGGAGACAAGCGTTGTTTAGCTGATTTGTAAACAAAGTCCATTGATTTACCAGCACCTTCTGGCAGGTATTCTTCAACAATCGGCATGCCAACTGGGAAGACAAAACCATTACGCTTATCAACCTCACGATTACCCCCTACAGTTGCATCTGCTGTCAAGACAATCGCTTTGTAGCCTTCAGCCTTTACACGGTCCATGATGTGGCGGTTAATGCCGTCATCCTTACTAAAGTAAAATTGGAACCAATGAGGTGTCCCTTGAAGAGCTTCCGTAATTTCAGGAAGGTCAACAGTAGAGTAAGAGCTGGTTGTATAAAGAGAACCAAACTCATGCACACCACGCGCAGTAGCCACTTCACCTTGTTCATTTGCCAATTTATGAGCCGCAACAGGCGCCATAATGATTGGTGAAGATAGTTTTTCACCCGCAAATTCAATCTCTGTACTTGGATTTTCAACATTGCAAAGTGTATGAGGAACGATGAGCTTGTGGTTAAAGGCACGGATGTTCTCGCGTAAAGTGAATGTATCTTCTGCTCCACTGGCGATATAACCAAATGCTGCTTTAGGAATAACCTGTTGCGCCATTGGCTCCAAATCATAGGTATTGATGAAATCTACATGACCTTCTGCATTGCTTGTTTTGTATGACATAAAATGTCCTCCTTAATAAGTAAGCGTTTACTTTGTATATTACAAAAATATCTTAACTCTTTTTTCAAAACTTTTCAAATATTTTGTTTGGAAATTTCAGAAAGATTGTGTCTATGATAAAAAATCCTTATAACGGCAATAAAAAATAGATATTATCCAAAGGAGCTTTTAAGTGCTACAATAACTGTATTATTTCTAGATGGGAGGTTCTATTTTTGGATTGGTCCATTGTTGAACAATATCTACCACTATATCAAAAGGCATTCTTTCTAACCTTGCATATTGCAGTTTGGGGAATTCTGGGATCCTTTCTGCTCGGTTTAATCGTTAGTATCATCCGACATTATCGAATCCCTGTTTTGGCGCAAATAGCGACAGCCTACATTGAATTGTCACGCAACACGCCCCTTTTGATTCAACTCTTCTTTCTCTACTTCGGACTTCCCCGAATAGGGATTGTCCTATCTTCAGAAGTCTGTGCTACTCTGGGACTGGTCTTTTTAGGAGGCTCCTATATGGCAGAATCTTTCCGAAGTGGGCTGGAAGCCGTCAGTCAAACCCAGCAGGAGATTGGATTAGCTATCGGTCTGACACCTGTACAGGTCTTTCGCTATGTGGTTATTCCACAAGCAACAGCGGTTGCTCTACCATCTTTTAGTGCCAATGTCATTTTCCTCATCAAGGAAACCTCTGTTTTCTCAGCAGTGGCTTTAGCCGACCTCATGTACGTCGCCAAAGACTTGATTGGTCTCTACTATGAAACAGACATTGCACTGGCTATGTTGGTAGGTGCTTATCTGATGATGCTGCTACCCATCTCACTGGTCTTTAGTTGGATAGAAAGGAGGCTCCGCCATGCAGGATTCGGGAATCCAAGTACTCTTTCAGGGAAATAATCTCCTGAGAATCTTACAGGGATTGGGCGTTACGATTGGGATATCCATCCTGTCTGTCCTCTTATCCATGATGTTCGGAACAGTCATGGGAATCATCATGACCTCCCATTCTAGAATCATACGATTTTTAACACGATTGTATCTGGAATTCATCCGTATCATGCCCCAACTGGTGCTACTCTTCATCGTTTATTTCGGCTTGGCTCGAAACTTTAATATTAATATCTCAGGTGAGACTTCTGCTATTATCGTTTTCACCCTCTGGGGAACAGCTGAGATGGGGGACTTGGTTCGTGGAGCCATCACTTCCCTCCCTAAGCATCAGTTTGAAAGTGGACAGGCGCTAGGTTTGACAAATGTTCAACTTTACTACCACATTATCATCCCACAGGTCTTGAGAAGATTACTTCCACAAGCCATCAATCTTGTTACTCGGATGATTAAAACCACTTCCTTGGTTGTCTTGATTGGGGTTGTTGAAGTGACCAAGGTTGGGCAACAAATCATCGATAGCAATCGCCTGACTATCCCAACTGCTTCCTTTTGGATTTATGGAACCATCCTGGTCTTGTATTTCACAGTTTGCTTCCCTATTTCCAAACTATCTACTCACTTAGAAAAACATTGGAGGAACTAAATGTCTGAAACTATCTTAGAAATCAAGGAACTCAAAAAATCCTTCGGAGACAATCCTATCCTCCAAGGACTATCCTTAGATATCAAAAAAGGGGAAGTTGTCGTCATCCTAGGGCCATCTGGTTGTGGGAAAAGTACTCTCCTTCGTTGCCTCAATGGCTTAGAAAGTATTCAAGGTGGAGATATTCTTCTGGACGGTCAGTCTATCGTTGAAAATAAAAAAGACTTTCACCTGGTTCGCCAAAAGATTGGCATGGTCTTTCAAAGTTATGAACTCTTTCCCCACCTGGATGTCTTACAAAACCTCATCCTAGGTCCTATCAAGGCTCAGGGAAGAGACAAGAAAGAAGTAACGGAAGAGGCTTTGCAACTACTGGAACGTGTTGGTTTGCTAGATAAACAACATAGCTTTGCCCGTCAATTATCTGGTGGACAAAAGCAACGGGTTGCAATTGTCCGTGCCCTGCTCATGCATCCAGAAATCATCCTTTTTGACGAAGTGACTGCTTCGTTGGATCCAGAAATGGTACGTGAGGTTCTAGAACTCATCAATGACTTGGCCCAAGAAGGCCGTACCATGATTTTAGTAACCCATGAAATGCAGTTTGCCCAAGCAATTGCCGATCGGATTATCTTCCTCGACCAAGGGAAAATCGCTGAAGAAGGAACAGCTCAAGCCTTCTTTACCAATCCGCAAACCAAACGAGCCCAGGAATTTTTAAACGTCTTTGACTTTAGCCAATTTGGCTCATATCTATAAAGGAGATTCTTATGAAACTATTCAAACCACTCTTAACTGTTTTGGCACTTGCCTTCGCCCTAATCTTTGTCACAGCTTGTAGCTCAGGTGGAAATGCTGGTTCATCATCTGGAAAAACGACTGCCAAGCTCGCACAATCGATGAAATCAAAAAAAGCGGCGAACTGCGAATCGCCGTATTTGGAGATAAGAAACCTTTTGGTTACGTTGACAATGACGGTTCTTACCAAGGTTACGATATCGAACTTGGGAACCAACTGGCACAAGACCTTGGGGTAAAGGTTAAATACGTTTCAGTCGACGCTGCCAACCGTGCTGAATACTTGATTTCAAACAAGGTAGATATTACTCTTGCCAACTTTACAGTGACTGACGAACGCAAGAAACAAGTTGATTTTGCCCTTCCATATATGAAAGTTTCTCTGGGTGTCGTATCACCTAAGACTGGTCTCATTACAGATGTCAAACAATTAGAAGGCAAAACCTTGATTGTTACAAAAGGAACGACCGCTGAAACTTATTTTGAGAAAAATCACCCAGAAGTAAAACTCCAAAAATACGACCAATACAGTGACTCTTACCAAGCTCTTCTTGACGGACGTGGAGATGCCTTCTCTACTGACAATACGGAAGTCCTAGCTTGGGCGCTTGAAAATAAAGGATTTGAAGTAGGAATTACTTCCCTCGGTAATCCAGATACCATCGCAGCAGCAGTTCAAAAAGGCAACCAAGAATTGCTAGACTTCATCAATAAAGATATTGAAAAATTAGGTAAGGAAAACTTCTTCCATAAGGCCTATGAAAAAACACTTCACCCAACCTACGGTGACGCTGCTAAAGCAGATGACCTTGTTGTTGAGGGCGGAAAAGTTGACTAATACTCAATGAAATCACAAAAAGAAATCAGGTAATCCTAGTGACTACCTGATTTTCTATGTCTTAAGCATTTTGCCAATTTTCTTGGTCTTCTTTAAATCGTTTTAGAAGATCGAGCCCTTCTGGTGTGATGTAACCTTCTTCTTGGGCTAGATGGATGAGTTCACTGTAGTTAGAAAGCGTCACAAGTTTGACACCTGCATCTGAGAAGTTCTTATCTGCTTTTGGCAATTGGTAACTGAAAATCGCTACAACTCCAAGCACATCTGCTCCTTCTCGCTTAGCTGCGGCTACGGCTTCAAGAACAGAACCACCAGTTGAAATGAGGTCTTCAACCACTACCATTTTTTGACCTTGAGCTACGCGGCCTTCGATTTGGTTACCAGCTCCGTGGTCTTTTGGTTTGCTACGGATATAGGCAAATGGCAAGTTCATCTTGTCAGCAATGATGGCTCCGTGAGGAATCCCTGCTGTTGCAGTCCCTGCAATCACTTCAACCTCAGGAAAGGCTTCTTTGATAGCATCTACAAAACCATTTTCAATGAGAGTACGAGTTTCTGGATAGGCAAGGGTCACACGGTTATCCGTATAAATGGGTGACTTGATACCAGATGCCCAAGTGAAAGGCTCCTCTGGTTTGAGGTAAACGGCTTGAATTTTCAAGAGGTGGCTAGCGATATCTTTAGCAAGTGTCATGGTCTTCTCCTTTTGTTTTTCTAATCTAGTTCTTTAATTCTAGTCTTGGTTCCATTCATCCTTGATGGCATGATAAGCTACAACAGGATCCTCAGCTTGAGTAATGGGACGTCCCACTACGATATAGTCACTGCCGATTTTATAAGCATCCGCTGGCGTCATGACGCGTTTTTGATCTCCTACTGCAGCTCCTGCAGGACGAATGCCCGGTGTCAGACAGATAAAATCTGGATTGGTGGCCTGCTTGATGAGTTGCACTTCCTGAGCCGAGCAAACAACACCATCTAATCCCGCTTCAGCTGTCTTCTTAGCATAATGAATCACAGACTCCTGCAGGCTGGTTTGGATATTTTGAAACTCCTGCATCTGAGCTTCTGATGTTGAGGTCAGCTGAGTGACAGCGATCAATTTGGCTTGACTTCCAAGACCTTCACGCGCTGCCTTCATCATCTCTACACCCCCAGCAGCATGAACATTTGTCATATCCACACCAAGCTGAGACAGGACCTTCATAGCTGATTTGACTGTATTGGGAATGTCATGCAGCTTGAGATCCAAAAAGACACTGTGCCCCAGGCCTTTCAAGTAAGACACAGTCTCAGGCCCCGTTGCGTAATAAAGCTCCATCCCTACCTTAAGATAAAGGCTTTCTTCTGCTGGAAAAAGAGCTAAGAATTCCTTGACCGCCTCAAAACTAGGAAAATCAAGAGCAATGACTGGACGATGTTCTCGCATAGGTTTCTCCTTTTACCTTTGCTAGTGAGAGAGTCTGGGCAACAGAAGCCACGAAAAAAGGAACCTGCCAACAGCAAGGTTCCACGAAAAATGGGTAGTCTCCACCCTTTCACCGTCAAACCTTAGCTGCCTCTCTGGACTGCTTTAAAGGTTTTTTACTATTCTATTATTTCTACTAGAACTTGTCAAGTAAAAACATGGCAACTAAAGAGCTATAGAAGAAAAGGTAAACCTAGCGACGCGATGAACGCCGGGTTGTTTGGTTTTGATTGCCCTCTTCCTCCAGCTTTTTCCTTTCCTCTTCTAGTTTATTCTGCTGTTCTTCCAGTCTTTTCTTCTCTTCCTCTTTTTGTTTCTTCTCAGCTTCCTTAGCCTCTTGTTTGGCTTTTTCCTCAGCCTCCATAATTAATTTATCCGCCACAGTGTAACTGTAAATTCCAGCTTCCATGTCAATCACACTTGGTTCTGACAATTGAGGTTTAATCTTACTGTAATAAGGCAGTTTCTTACTCATTTCAGAAAGAGGAACCAAAACTTCGTCCGAATCATTCATAGTCAATCGAATTAAATCTGATGTGACCTTGCTTGGGACTAATTCCACCTTCTGGATAGCCGCCTTGAGTTCTGGACTAATTTGAGCAAGTTCTGACGTAAAGGTCTTGATTTGTTCGCTGTCATTAAAGAGAACTGATATATAAGTTTCTGGCAGACTGACCAAACTGACCGAACTGGTCTCGAGCTGACCGCTTGAAAGGATTGGATAATGACTTTCTCCAGAAACATAGTAGGCCACAATATCATATTCCTTGACCTTGATTGTAAACTTGGTTGGAAATTGATAGACAAGCTGAGCTGATTCAACCCAATAGTTAGACTTGATCTGCTCTTCATATTTTGCCTTGTCTAGCAGAAGGTTAATCGTATAATCCGAATCCTGAATGCCTGAAGCCTGTCGAATATCATCATCTGTGGTTTGCACTGTTCCCTCAACACGAATATCCTTCATGGTTGCATAAGGGCTGAGCAAGTATGCAGAGACAATCAATAAAAGCAGACATGGAAATAAAATCGTTAAGGCTCGTAAGATATGGATTCCTGGAATTTTCGGTTTGACCGGTTTTTCCTTTACAGACTTTTTATCCTCTTTCTTTGGCTCTTTGGACTTTGATTCTTCTTTGGATACTTCTTTTTTGACGTCTTCTGACTCTTCTACTTTTTCTTCAGTATCATCCTTAGCTGATTTTGGGTCCTTGGGATTAGATTCACTCTTCTGCTTCTCAGTTTCATCTGACTTTTCAGATTTTGAAGCCATTCGAGCTTGTCTTTCCTTTTCCTTCTCCTCAGCTAGGGCCGCCTCTTCTTCAGCCTTCTTTTTTAGATATTCTTGGTTTCGTTTCTGCCATTCTGATAACTCTTTAAATTCTTCGAGGATTTCTTTGCCCTCATTTTTCTTATCTTTTGACATTTACTTTCCTTATGATAAATCTTTTTTCAACAATTGATAAAAATCTGCTAGAGATTTCAATTCCTTAGATGCCTTCATGTTAGTCTGGTAGTATTCCTTGTGACTTAGTAAGTGAGAAAGCTTCTCTTCTAAACTGTCCAAGGTCAAATCGCTTTCTTGAAGCTCTTCTGCATAGCCTTTTTTGACAAAGTAGGCTGCATTTTCAATCTGGTCTCCACGACTAGCTTCACGACCAAGTGGCACAATAACATGCAATTTTGCCATGGCCAAGAGCTCAAAAATCGTATTGGCACCACCACGTGTCACAACAATATCAGCCAATTCCATCAAGGGTTGATAGAGATTGGTCACATAGTCAACACGAAAGAGATTTTGACTCAACTCGTTCAGGCTAGAATCTCCAGTTAGATTGATAATATTGTAGCGTTCTGTCAGTTCTTTCTTATGGTCTGTCACCAATTGGTTAAAGACACGAGCACCTGCAGAACCACCGACAAACAATACAGTTGGCAATTTTGGATTAAAGTGGGTTTGAATATCCACCAATTCATCTGGTTCTGGATTTTTTTGGTCTGAAACCTTGGTCACTGCTCCCACATGCTCGACCTTAGACAAACTTGAAGCTTGTTCAAAGGTTGAATACATCTTAGTCGCAAATTTATAAGCGATTTTATTGGCCAAGCCCATAGACAGGTCAGATTCGTGAATAAAGACAGGCACTCCTAACACACGCGCAGCGATAACAGGCGGTACTGAGACAAAGCTCCCTTTGAAAAAAGAGCCTGTGGACGAAGTCGTAACATGATAAAGAGCGACTGGACAATTCCCCAGCCAACTTTGAAGACGTCCAGCATATTTTGCCAAGAGAAATAACGTCGCAATTTTCCAGTCGCAATGGAATGGAAGGTGACATCTAGACCCGACTTGAGGATTTCTTGGTGTTCGATACCACGCTTGTCCCCGATATAGTGGACTTCCCAGCCATCTTCGATGAACTTGGGCATTAACAAAAGGTTGAGGGTCACGTGTCCAACCGTCCCCCCACCTGTAAAGACAATTTTTTTCATATTATTCCTTTAACTCCGCTACTGTGTCGATAAAGAGGTCGCCACGTACTTCAAAGTTAGCATACATATCCCAGCTGGCATTGGCAGGACTGAGAAGGACTACATCTCCTTGAGTCGCAAGCTCGTAGGCCTTGCGGGTCGCATCTGCAATATCAGTCGCATCCACATATGCCACACCAGCCTTGTCTGCTGCCCGTTTGACACGTTCGGCAGACTGACCCAGGATGACCATCTTCTTGAGTCCAGTAATATCTGGCACCAATTCGTCAAACTCATTGCCACGGTCCAAACCACCTGCAATCAAAATGACCTTGCTGTTGTCAAATCCTGACAAGGCTTTTTGAGTAGCCAAGATATTGGTTGACTTGCTATCATTATAGAATTTGACACCCTTGATTTCATCCACAAATTGGAGACGGTGTTTGACACCTCCAAAGGCTGAAAGAGTTTCTTTGATGGTTTGGTTATCCACACCACGAAGCTTGGCTACAGCAATCGTCGCAAGGGCATTTTCCACATTGTGGCTACCTGGAACTCCGATTTCATTCGCTGCCATGACAACTTCCCCACGGAAGTAGAGTTGACCATCTTCCAGATAAGCCCCATCAACCTTTTCCTGTGTTGAGAATGGTACAACGGTAGCTTGTGTTTTTCTTGCCAATTCTTTTGCCAAGTCTTGATTAAAGTTCAAGACAAGGAAATCAGCCGCTGTCATCTTGTTCTGGATATTCCACTTGGCTGCTACATATTCCTCAAAAGAACCATGATAATCGATATGAGTTGGCATGAGGTTGGTAATAACCGCAAGTCTCAGGATGGAATTCTTGAACACCCATCAGTTGGAAAGAAGAAAGTTCCATGACAAGCGTATCCTTGTCTGACGCAGTTTGTGCCACTTGACTAGCTGGATAGCCGATATTTCCTGATAAAAGACCATGTTGCCCAGCAGCAGTCAAAACCTCCCCAATCATGGTCGTTGTGGTTGTTTTACCATTTGAACCAGTAATACCAACAATCGGTGCTTCTGAAATCAAGTAAGCCAATTCCACCTCAGTCAAGACTGGAATTCCCTTCGCCAAAGCCTTTTCAATCATGGGATTGCTGTAGGTAATGCCTGGATTTTTAACCATAAGGGCGAATTCTTCATCCAAGAGTTCCAAAGGATGGCCACCTGTGACAACCTTGATCCCTTCTTCCAGCAAACTTTGCGCAGCTGGATTGTCCTCGAAAGGTTTTCCGTCATTTACTGTCACAATAGCACCTAGTTTGTCCAACAAACGAGCTGCGGACTCACCAGACTTGGCCAAACCTAAAACAAGGACTTTCTTATTTTTAAATTGATCTATTACTTTCATGTCTCGAACTCCATTTCTACTCCTACTATTTTACCATTTTTATGGAAATAATTCTAAATGAAAATGCTCAGATTCAGTATTCTAATAAGCAAAAAGAGAGCCAAAACTCTCTTTTTTATCTTCTTTTATTTTTACTGACCGACATGAGGGTAATATCTCGCAAGCTAAAGTATGCTAAGGTCAGCATGGCGATTGCGATAAAGAATTCTGTCGGTAGCTGAAAGATTTGCAGGACAGACAACATCAGCAAAATCAAAAGTGCTACGAAAGCAAAGACGACAAGGACGATGTTAACTGTCCCTTTAATGCTTTCTGGTGTCGCAAATACATAGAGTAGTAATAAGAGGAGTCCTATGATTAAATAAACCATCTTTATCTCTTTCTAGCTCTTATTCAGCTGATTTTTTCTTCTTGTTAGCTTTCTCACGCTCTGCCTTGTTAAGGATTTGTTTACGCAAACGGATAGACTCAGGCGTTACTTCCATGTACTCATCATCATTCAAGAACTCAAGAGACTCTTCAAGTGTCAAGATACGAGGTGTCTTGATAACAGCTGTTTGGTCCTTAGTAGCTGAACGAACGTTAGTCATTTGTTTCGCCTTAGTGATGTTAACTGTCAAGTCGTTTTCACGAGAATTTTCACCGATGATCATTCCTTCATAAACCTCAGTACCTGGGTTGACAAAGATCGTACCACGTTCTTCGATAGACATGATTGAGTAAGTTGTAGCCTTACCAGCATCGATAGAAACAAGGGCACCACGGTGACGACCACCAATTTCCCCTGGAATCAATGGCAAGTATTGGTCGAAGGTATGGTTCATGATACCGTAACCACGAGTCATTGACAAGAACTCAGTTGAGTATCCTATCAAACCACGCGCTGGAACAAGGAAGACCAAACGAGTTTGACCATTACCAGTTGAAATCATATCCAACATTTCACCCTTACGTTCAGAAAGGCTTTGGATAACAGATCCTTGGTATTCTTCTGGAGTGTCGATTTGAACACGTTCAAATGGTTCGCACTTAACACCATCGATTTCTTTTACGATAACTTCTGGACGAGATACTTGAAGTTCATATCCCTCACGACGCATTGTTTCGATAAGGATTGACAAGTGCAATTCTCCACGACCTGAAACAGTCCATTTATCTGGTGAATCAGTTGGGTCAACACGAAGGGAAACGTCTGTTTGCAATTCTGCCTGCAAGCGTTCTTCCACCTTACGAGAAGTTACCCATTTACCTTCTTTACCAGCAAATGGTGAGTTGTTGACCAAGAAAGTCATTTGAAGAGTTGGCTCATCGATGTGTAGGATTGGAAGAGCTTCTACTGCATCTGTCGGAGTAATGGTTTCACCGACAAAGATATCTTCCATACCTGAAACGGCAATCAAGTCACCTGCTTTTGCTTCTTGGATTTCACGACGTTCCAAACCAAAGAAACCGAAGAGTTTTGTAACACGGAAGTTTTTAGTTGTGCCGTCAAGTTTAGAAAGGGTAACTTGGTCCCCAACCTTAACAGTACCACGGAAGACACGACCGATACCGATACGTCCAACGAAGTCATTGTAGTCCAAAAGTGACACTTGGAACTGCAAAGGCTCATCTGAGTTATCTACTGGAGCTGGGATATGTCGATAATTGTGTCAAAGATTGGTGCCATAGTAGCTTCTTGGTCAGCTGGATCATCTGACAATGAAGAAGTTCCGTTGATCGCTGAAGCATACACTACTGGGAAATCAAGCTGGTCATCATCTGCACCAAGCTCGATGAAAAGTTCCAATACTTCATCCACTACTTCAGCTGGGCGAGCTGATGGTTTGTCGATTTTGTTAACAACCACGATTGGGACAAGGTCTTGTTCCAAGGCTTTTTTCAATACAAAACGAGTCTGTGGCATTGTTCCTTCGTAGGCATCTACGACCAAAACAACACCGTCAACCATTTTCATGATACGCTCAACTTCTCCACCGAAGTCCGCGTGTCCTGGTGTGTCCATGATATTGATACGAGTTCCGTTATAGGCAACGGCTGTATTTTTAGCAAGAATGGTAATTCCACGCTCTTTTTCGATATCGTTTGAGTCCATAGCACGCTCTGCCAATTCAGTACGTGCATCAAGCGTTTCTGATTGTTTCAATAATTCGTCAACGAGGGTTGTTTTACCGTGGTCAACGTGGGCGATAATCGCAATGTTACGGATATCTTCTCTTAATTTTGTCATGATTTCCTCTATAATATTCAAAATTTATTTTCTAACTGAACGATTATACCATAATTTCAAGTAAATAACATAACTCAAGCAAGTGTAAATGTTTTCACTCTGCTTTTCTTTTCACGTCAAGCCTTTTCAAAGCAAACAACTTATGATAAGATAGGCACAGTATGCGTTTAGATAATTTATTAGCCCAAGAAAAAATCAGCCGAAAGGCCATGAAACAAGCCTTACTCAGAGGAGAAATTCTAGTCGATGGTTGCCCTGCCCGCTCCCTAGCTCAAAATATCGATACAGGACTTCAAGAACTCCTTTTTCAGGACCAAATCATTCAAGGCTATGAGCACACCTATCTTATGCTTCATAAGCCTGCTGGTGTCGTTACAGCCAACAAAGACAAGAAACTTCCAACCGTCATGAACCTCCTTCCGCCTGATATCCAGTCTGACAAGCTCTATGCCGTCGGCCGACTGGACCGAGATACGACAGGACTCCTCCTTTTGACAGACAATGGACCTTTAGGCTTCCAACTCCTTCATCCCCAGTACCATGTCGATAAGATCTACCAAGTTGAGGTCAATGGACTTCTAACACCTGACCACATCCAAACCTTTCAAAAGGGAATTGTCTTTTTAGATGGTACTGTCTGTAAACCTGCAAGACTAGAAATTCTATCTGCAAGTCCTTCCCTCAGTCGAGCCTCTATTACCATATCAGAAGGAAAATTTCATCAGGTCAAGAAAATGTTTCTCTCGGTTGGTGTCAAGGTGACCTCCCTCAAACGTACCTGTTTTGGACCTTGGAGCATAGATCAGAATCTTCAAGAAGGAGACTACCGTCCCCTAAACTCACAAGAGTTGACAAGCATTCGTGACTTACTCAGAAAAAGTGGTTAAAAAATGAGCTCGGAAACATCCAAGCTCGTTTTCTTATTTGTAATCAACCTACAAGGAAAAATTTATCAATCATTTCTTGTTTTGGTTCTGGAGAATAGTGATAATTTTTAACTTTTTTGATACTTTCTATTCCGAAATGTTCAATCAATCTCATCATGTATCTTAGCCCAGAAACATCCACACTAAATCTTTTTGAAAGTTGCTTTAAGCTTTGACCTTGCTTTTTATGTTCATAGCTCTGAACTTTATCCTCATAAGTTATTTTCATAATAAAACACCCCAAAAGCTAGATTTTTCTGCTAACTTTCGGGGTGAGTTTAACAATAAAATGTTTTATTGTTAAGCTGATATATTCATAAGAACTATAAATCCTAAAATCCACATAATTACAGAAATTACAATACCTACGATACCAAGTATTTTTTCTGTTTTATAGTCCAGCTCAGACTCTTTTTGATGTGAATTAGCTAACACTAATCCAATAATTCCCAAAACAAGCCCTACCACTGGTAGTAGGAAACCAAGAACGATAGATAGGATACCTAAAACAAGGGAAGATTTCTTCTTTTCTTTCATATTATAAAACTCCTAAAATTATTACCACTAAATTATATCAAAAGAAATAGGTTTTGTCTATATAATACTATAAGTTTTTTCATAATATTAATTATAGCAATCTCTCAAACTAAGTTCCACTTGTCTACCCAAAGCGAAACTTAGTTTGAGAATTTAGCTTATGTTAATTAGTCTTCACTTTTCCTTTCCAAGAATCCAATCCATAAGAAAGGATATAAATCTCAGAGAAACCTTGCTTTTTCAGATAGAGTGCTGCATTTGTGACACGTTGCGCACGTTGATTTTCGTAAAGAAGGACAGGTTTCTCCTTACGAAGGGCTGCAAGACTAGTCTTCAAATGACTTGAAGGAATATTGCGTGCACCAAGGATATGTTTTCTGTGGAATTCAGCTGGCTCACGCAAATCAATCAATTGACCCGTACGAATCAAGGCTTCAAACTCCTCATTGTCTACGATTTTAGCCGCACGACGAATACGGAGATAGTTAAAGCCCATCCACGCCAACATTGCTAGTATAAGTGCCAACAAAATCCAAGTAACCATTAGTTCATTTCTCCATTTTTCTCAATATAATCCAATTCTACCTTGTGCTCTCTGCGAAGAACTGCTTCTGCCTCTAAATAGTCTAATTTGTCCATCAACCCTGCATCGTAAATTCGAGAGAGCTCCAACTTCATCAGTTCAATATCATATAAGCGTTTTCCCATGTAAACAATAATACCAAATCGTTTGAGGAATTGCTGCACATCATAGAATGTTTTCATAAGACTCATTCTAGCAAAATTTTGTGTTTTTTTCAAGAAGAGACTCACACAATGCTCCTGATTTTCCTATCTTCTTTGGCGATTCTGACGCAAGTGTGGTACAATAAAAACATGAGAATTCAACAATTACACTATATTATCAAAATCGTCGAAACCGGCTCCATGAATGAGGCAGCCAAGCAACTCTTTATCACCCAACCAAGCCTTTCCAATGCTGTGAGAGATTTAGAAAATGAAATGGGCATTGAGATCTTTATCCGCAATCCTAAGGGCATCACCTTAACCCGTGATGGGATGGAGTTTCTCTCTTATGCCCGTCAGGTTGTCGAGCAGACCCAGCTTCTGGAGGAACGCTATAAAAATCCTGTCGCACACCGCGAACTTTTCAGCGTTTCCTCCCAGCACTATGCCTTTGTGGTCAATGCCTTTGTCTCTTTGCTCAAGAAAAGTGATATGGAGAAATACGAGCTCTTCCTTCGTGAAACTCGTACTTGGGAGATTATTGACGACGTCAAGAATTTCCGTAGTGAGGTCGGTGTCCTCTTCTTAAACAGCTACAACCGTGATGTTTTAACCAAAATGCTGGATGACAATCACCTGCTGGCTCATCATCTCTTTACCGCCCAACCGCATATCTTTGTCAGCAAGACCAATCCTCTGGCAAAGAAAGACAAGGTTAAACTGTCTGATTTGGAAAACTTCCCTTACCTCAGCTATGACCAAGGAACTCACAACTCCTTCTACTTTTCAGAAGAGATTCTCTCGCAGGAATACCACAAAAAATCTATCGTAGTCAGCGACCGTGCCACTCTCTTTAACCTCTTGATTGGTTTGGACGGTTATACCATTGCGACAGGAATTTTGAACAGCAACCTCAACGGAGACAATATCGTTTCTATCCCACTGGATATTGATGACCCCATTGAGCTGGTCTATATCCAACATGAAAAAACAAGTCTGTCTAAGATGGGCGAACGCTTTATCGATTATCTCCTAGAAGAAGTCCAGTTTGATAATTGAGAAATCAGCAAAATTTTATTATAATAAATAAAAAAATAAAAGGAGTTAAATATGAAAAAGGTTTTACTCGCGAGTACAGTTGCCCTATCTATTTTAGGGTACACTCAAGCAACGGTCCAGGCTCAAGAAAATAAAGCAGAGTCAGTACGAGAAAATGTAACAATTCCTCATTCAAGTACTTCAAAAATCGAAAACCAAGAAAAATCGAAAGAGAAGGTTGAAAAAACAGACAATTCTTCTAAAATTGATAATAAAGAAGAAAAAACAGAGAAAAAAACTCCCGCCACAGAAGAGAAGAAAGCGGAAGTAAAAAAAGAAGAAAAAAAAGTTGAAAAAGTCAAAGAAGGTTGGCAGGAAGAAAATAATAACTGGCGCTTTTACGAACACAACAAACCTGTTACCAACTGGAAAAAAATCCAAGGAAAGTGGTACTACTTCAACAAAGATGGCCATCGACTAAGCAATACAACCTTTGATGGTTATGTTTTCAATAAAGATGGAGTGATGGCTGAAAATGGTTGGAACTTTATCAATGGAAAATGGTACTTCGCTAGTTCTTCAGGAAAAATC
>AQTU01000013.1:0-63574 GCA_000385835.1 Streptococcus mitis 13/39
TTGATTTAGATGCCCCCTACAGGGATTTGGAAAGGACTTTCATATTGAGAGCAATTAAAAATATTGAAATATAAGTGATTTTAGGTATTTTCAATGTCATGATTTAAAAATGGGACAAAAGTGGGGCAAAAACCATACAGATTCTAAACTGTATGGTTCTTTTTTTTTCTAACCAAGAAAGGTTAAAACTTATTAAAACAAATGCAATCAACTGTTGAAAACTTTTTAGTCCGTGTAATATAAAAACAAGTAAAAAGTTGAACTATAGGGAATATTGTGTCATAATAGGTAATAGATGAATAATTAATAGATTGGAAATAATGCTTTCTTACCTTAACAAGTTGAATTGGTTATACATTTTTTCGTCGCAATTGTGTCTATCTCTCGAGTTTAGCTAGTTTTTATAAGCTCTGGTTTCTAATCAATATAACAAATTTTAGAAGTGCATAAGACAAGATGGTGACATTACTACAGTCATTTCTAGTCACCATATGTTGCTGGCACAGGCTGTTTGTAGTGTTGGCTATTTACTAGTCAGTTTAATCGGAGTGTTTAATTTTTATTGTTGAAAGGTTTTTATATGGCGAAAATTCTATCTTTAGGTCTGACAGGTAAGAAATTACTTGCTCAGGGGTTCTTGTTTGTTCTGCTAGGTCTCATCTTGATGGTCACGGGGACTTGGTTGCCAGTAACAGTTATTCGCCTGGTTCTGTTTTTAGCTTGGATAGCAACGGTCGTAGATTTGCTATTAAGAGTTTTCAAAAAAAGCCAGTCAACGGATACCTTGGGAGTTGCACTGGTTAAATTGTTAGTGCTGGGATATTTGCTAGGTTCCAATCTTGCGACGGATGTGCCGATTTATATTTTGGCTCTTGTGATTGGAGTTTATCAGATTTTTCATGCTAGTATTAACCTTGTCACCTATGTTCTCTACCGCAAAAACAAAATTCGACCTCGTTTTCGTCTCTTACTAGATGGACTCGTACTAGTTTTTCTTGGTGGGACTAGTCTTTTGTCCTCTACGGGAAATTCTGTCTTTCAACTCTTTGTTTTAGGGGCTTATTTTTTCCTTTATGGTCTGTCCAATATCCGTGACGGTTTCTTATTTGAAGGGGAAATTGGGAAAAACCATCTCAAACGTCGCATTAGAATTAGCTTACCTATTGTCCTAGCCGCTCTCATCCCTGCAAGAACTTTAGCAAAAATCAACAAATTCATGCAGGAAAATGCTGATGAGAGAGAGGATATCCATCTTGGAATGGTGAAGTCTGGTAAGACAGCGGAGCTTGAAATTTTTGTTCATACAGCTGAGACCTCTCTGTTTTCGGCAATTGGTCATGTGGATATCTGCTATCAAGGCCGTGTTATTTCTTATGGCAACTATGATCCGTCTTCTGAGACTTATTTGGCATGGTAGGAGATGGTGTCTTATATTTCTGTGATCGTGACAAGTACATTGACCTATGTAAACGTGAGAGTCAAAAAACGCTTTTTGGTTATGGGATAGATTTGACGCCTGAAATGGAAAAAGCAGTTCAGAAAAAGTTGGCTGAATTGAAACAACTGACGATTCCATGGGAGCCAAGTGCAGATAAAATCATGACAGGTGATGGTAAGGAAGACTACACCTACGCTTATAAAATCAGACATGAGACAGATGGGGAACTTTATAAATTTATCAAATCTAAGTTTAAATCCTACTTTGTCTTATCTACAAACTGTGTGCTCTTGGCTGATACCATAGTCGGTCAGGCTGGCACCGATATCCTCTCACCCAAAGGATTTATCGCTCCAGGAACTTACCAAGCCTACCTTAATCGAGAGTTTGAAAAACCAAATAGTATAGTCGTATCTAAACATGTTTATTAAGGAGAATTTATGAACTTAGTAAAAAAATATACCCCGTTAATACTTTTTATAGCTGGTTGCTCTTGTAATTCTGAATGCATCGAGCTTTATATCAGGAGCAATCTCTCTCTTTGATGTAATATCAACCTTGATTTATGGTGCTGTTATTGCTTTTGTGCTTAATGTTCCTATGAAAAAAATTGAACAGTACTTAGTTAAATTGAAGGTAAAGGCAGAGTTGCGTCGTCCGATTGCCATGGTACTTGTTTTCCTAGCTCTTATCTTAATCGTGATTGCTCTTTTGGTTTTGGTGCTGCCAACCCTAGCCCAGACTATTAGTCAGCTGGGAACAGTCCTTTCAACAGTCCTTACTCAACTTGGGAAATTGCTAGGCAGCTCGGAATTTGTAACCAAAGACATGTTGTCAACTATCGTATCAGGCATACAGGGACAATCTAGTTCTATTAGCCAAGCTTGATAGGTTTTTTATCAGGTCTGACTAGTAATATCGGCAATATTTTTTCAAGTTTGATGAATGCCTTTTTGATTATAGTCTTCACCTTTTTATTTTTATCCAGTAAGGAACATTTGGCAGCGATGACGAGTCGACTTCTAAAAGTTTTTCTTCCAGAGAAGGTGGTGATAAAGTTGACTTACATTGGACAAGTAGCACTAGAGACTTATGACCAATTTTTGATGAGTCAGCTGATTGAAGCAGTTATCATAGGAGTTATGATAGCGGTTGGTTACAGCGTGTTTGGGATACCCTATGGAGTAATGACAGGTATCTTTGCAGGAGTGCTATCGTTCATTCCTTATGTAGGGCCTATGATTGCTTGTGTTGTGGGAGCGATTTTTATCTTCACAGTGAGTCCTACTCAAGCCTTACTTTCTCTTCTTCTATATCAAGTTATACAGCTGATTGAAGGAAACCTTATTTATCCTAGAGTTGTAGGTCAGTCTATTGGTTTGCCAGCTATTTTCACGCTTGCGGCTGCTAGTATTGGAGGCAATCTCTTTGGCTTACTTGGGATGATATTCTTTACACCGATATTTGCTGTTATCTATCGATTGGTTAAGGAATTTGTCGTTGCAAAGGAAAATCAGCTAGATTAAGAAAAACTAAATTTAATAAGATATACTGAGAAGAGAGTGAGAGATTCTCTTCTCTTTTATTTTTAAATACTTTTCTACAAAAAGCTATTAGACGTTAAAAAAAGCCTTGGTTTCAAGGCTTATTTCTGTTGATTTAGATGTGCCCCCTGCAGGGCTCGAACCTGCGCCCCATAGCTTAAGAGTCTACTGCTCTACCAACTGAGCTAAGGAGGCAACAGAAAAAGCTGAGAATGTAACTTCCCAGCTATTTTAATATGCCCAAAATGGCAGCTAGATTATTTACGAAAGGCATCAAGGATATAGGTGAAACCAACAATTAAAAATGCAAAGGCAACGACATAAACGACAAAGACACTTGTAGCTACTGGATTGAACAAAATCACTAGACCTAGTAAAAATGCAAGCAACGCTATCCACATGATATGGTTGCCAATAATAGGGAAAATCAATCCCAGACGATTGCCTTTAAAGAAAGCTATAATGGCTTCTACAATTAACCAAATTCCTAAAATAGTTGGAATGACAACTGGCAGCGTCACAAAGCCATAGGCAACGAGGTAAAGAGCTAAGAGAAGATTAACAATCCCTTGGAAAAGATGAGCTGGTGAGCGAAGCTCTTTTGGTACAGAGAAATAGCCTAAAATAGCTGCTATAGAAGAAACCAGTAAACCAAATGCAATCCACCAGCTGTAAGCAACAAGATTAGCTACTGGGTTTGTAAATAGGAAGAGTGCTAAAAGGACAAAAATAACTCCTGCAAGGAATAGCGATAAACGATTAGAAAATTTCATTTCAATACCCCCTATATAGTATAGTATAGTATAGTTTGATAATAAAAATATTATACACCTTTTTAGAGGAAATATCAATAAACAAAATGGAAAATTTGGAAGTTTCAGTCTGATTTATGAAAAGAAAATCAGTTTTTATTATTTTGAAAATAAAAAGAGAAGATAAAATTTGTCTTCTCTACATGAAAATATTGTATGGCATCAAAGCAAAAGTAACTGGCTTTACACTATTTGTTAAGATGTAATTTGGTTCAAAAAGAAAAGATAGATTTAAAAGTGGGGCAAATGATGAGGCAAATCAGTTATAGATAAGCAAAAAAGCCTTGATTTACAAGGCTTTTTCCTGTTGTATTTAGATGCCCCCTACAGGGATCGAACCTGTGACCCACGGATTAAGAGTCCGCTGCTCTGCCAGCTGAGCTAAGGAGGCAAAGAAAAAAGCTGTATTGGTGCCGAAACTTCACGGTTTGTATTGAACCCGCGCAATTAAGCAGGTGGGCAACTCGCTCTAACTGAAGCTGTTTCCGTGTGAGACGGCCTACATGCTGTTAGAAGACTTTTGTTTCCCTAATAATACAAAAAATAGTCGGTCAACACTTAAGTGTGAAGTCGTACACCACAGCGTTTCTATGTTTATATAATACCACTTTTTCAAAAAAAATCAAGAGGAAAGTGCAATTTTTTGAAAAGGATTTCAGATTTTTCGCAAACGGTCGATAGCTTCCTTTCTTTGAGCCAAAGCCCGTTCATATTTACCAGTATCTTCTGCTTGGAAATAGTGATGATTACGAATTTTTTCTGGTAGATAGTCTTGCTTGACCCAATTTCCAGGATAGTTGTGTGGATAGAGATAGTCTTGGGCATTCCCCAGTTCCTTGCTTCCACTGTAGTGCCCATCACGCAGGTGTCGCGGAATAGGCAAGTGCCCTGATGTTTTGAGGTCGGCAAGTGCCTTATCCATAGCTACATAGGCTGAGTTGGATTTTGGAGAAAGGGCCAAATCAATCACGACATTGGCAATGAGAATGCGGGCTTCTGGGAATCCAATCCTTTGTGCAGCATCCAGAGCAGTCACGGTGTGAATCTGGGCTTCAGGATTGGCCAAACCGATATCTTCATAAGCGATAACAGTCAAACGACGAGCGAGACTTGGCAAATCACCAGCCTCAATCAAGCGGGCAGCATAGTGAAGACTGGCATCAACATCTGAGCCACGGATAGACTTTTGCAGGGCAGATAGAACGTCATAGTGACCGTCTCCATCCTTGTCCATGGTAATGTAGCTCCTCTGGAGGCTATTTTCCATGATATCAAGGGTGATATGGCGGATGCCCTCGTCGTTCTCAGGGGTAGAAAGAACAGCCAGGTCCAGCGAGTTAAAGGCAGAACGAAGGTCTCCGTTTGTAGAGGTTGCGATAAAATACAGCGCATCCTCATCTAGTTTTACTGGAAAATCAAAACCACGTTCAGGGTTACTTAGAGCTATCTGAAGAGCCTCTTTGACGTCTTGGTTAGACAGAGGTTCCAACTCAAAAATTTGAACACGACTGCGAATGGCAGGAGTGACAGAGAAGAAAGGATTTTCAGTCGTAGCCCCAATCATGATGACCAGACCACTTTCCAAGAGAGGCAAGAGGAAGTCTTGCTTGGTTTTATCTAGTCTATGAATCTCGTCTAGTAATAGGACGAGACCACCTGAAAATTTAGCCTCTTCCGCGATTTCTTGGAGTCGCTTTTTACTATCAACTGTCGCATTGAAAGTTCGAAAGGCATACTTGGTCGTCCCTGCGATGGCAGAGGCAATACTGGTCTTGCCGATTCCTGGAGGTCCATAGAGAATCATGGAGGACAGGCGGTTGGCTTCCACCATGCGACGAATGATTTTTCCGTGTCCGACCAGATGTTCCTGACCGATGACCTGGTCGATGGTTTTAGGGCGCATGCGAAGCGCGAGATTGTCTGGCATAGCAGTCCTTTCTAACGTGGATTTTCTGATGTATATGTGGTAAGATGGTAGTATCTATTTTAGCATATTTCCGAGCAATCGGGGCGATTAAAGAGTCGCATAGAAAGAGGACAAAATGGCAACATACGGATTTTTAGATGTTTTAGAGGAAGAGTTGGAGAAGAACTTTCCCTTTGACTTTGAGATTAGTTGGGACAAGCGCAATCACGCGGTAGAAGTGAGTTTTCTATTGGAAGCGCAAAATGCTGCAGGTGTGGAGATGGTTGATGAAGATGGAGAGGTTTCATCAGACGACATTCTCTTTGAAGAAGCAGTGCTTTTTTACAATCCTGCCAAATCAACAGTCAATGAGGAAGACTATTTGACGGTCATCCCTTACTTGCCTAAAAAAGGCTTTTCTCGCGAATTTTTAGCTTATTTTGCGCTATTCCTCAAAGATACTGCCGAGGTTGGACTAGATGCCTCATGGACTTTTTGGAAGACCCAGAAGCAGAAGAATTTGTCATGGAATGGAACCAAGAAGTCTTTGAAGAAGGAAAAGTCGGCTTGGAAGAGGGAGAGTTTTACCCTTATCCGAGATACTAGGAGTTGGATGGAGATTTTATGAAGAAAATTGGGACTTATTTGGTTTATGTGCTAGCTTTTGTCCTTATTATGCTAGCTTTTGCTTGTGGAACCATCGCATTTGCAGAGTTGGGGTATTCCGCATTTTTAGCCTTTACTTTTGGTTATACCTTCGCTCTTATAAGCATGTATTTAATCTTTATTCTTCATGAGCTGGGTCATGCTTTTTGTGGATACTTGACAGGCTATCGTCTGGTGGCTTTTGGATTAGGGAACTTTCTTTTAACCAAAAAGTCAGGCAGGCTTCATCTTAGTCGAACAGCAGTTATAAAAAATGTTGGTGCTCAGTATATTGGTTTAAAAGAGAATGAAAGTGATCAAAGAATCATCTTAATGCTTTCAGGTGGCTTGATAGTTCACCTTTGCTTGATATTATTGGCAACACTTTTTGGATTTTTGACAAGAAGCTGGTATTTTGCAGGCACTTGGATTTTTCTAAATTTATCTTTCTTCTTAAACAACGTTTTGCCAGTCGGAATCACCGATGGAGCAAAAATCTGGGAATTGCTACAATACCCTGAAAATACCAAATACGCCTACTTGGTATTGAGACATTCTGCTCAAACTTTGCTGGCTCCTCAAAAATATGATTTGAAAGATTTTACCATGACTGTTGATGAGGATGCGAGAGGGAGTTTTGCAGAAAGTATTCAAACTCTTGAGGGAGTGGTTTTCATATTGGATGGTCATTTAGAGACAGCTAAAAAGCTATTTCAATCTTTACTAGAGAGAACAGAACACTCGCTGTCTGAAACTTTTTGCCAACTATGCCTTCTTCAAATCGCCTTGCTAGAAGGTGATGATGAGAAAGCGGAGGAATATGCAAGTATTCGAAGCGTTAAATCCTTTTTATCTCTAAAAATGGCAGATGTGCAGAGCATTCAAGCCTGGTATCAATTTAAGGTAAGGAACGACATGGCTCAAACTCGCAAGGCTATGAAGATTGCTAGACAGAAAATGAATAGCAGCCGAATGCTACGGGACGAGAAACGCTATTATGAAAACTGGTTAGCAGAGCTGGAAAAGGCATTAGCCGAAGGAGTCTAATATGGGAATAGAAATTTCTGATTTTACAGGCTGCAAGATTGCCCTCTTTTGTGGTGATAAGCTCTTAACTATCTTACGTGATGACAAGGAAAACATCCCATGGCCCAATATGTGGGAACTACCAGGTGGTGGGCGCGAAGGGGATGAAAGTCCTTTTGAGTGCGCAGCGCGTGAAGTTTTTGAGGAACTGGGGATTCGTCTGACTAAAGATTGTCTGCTTTGGAGAAAGGTTTATCCCAGTATGCTTTTTGAGGGGAAGGAATCCGTCTTTCTAGTGGGAAAGTTGGCTCAGGAACAATTTGACAAGATTGTATTTGGTGACGAAGGACAGAGTTACAAACTGATGAGTATTGACGAATTTCTTGACTCAGATAAGGTTGTACCCCAGTTGCAGGATAGAGTGAGGGATTATATGGAGGAAGTAAAATGATTTTTGCAATTGCAACAACGACGTTAAATAAGGAAGTTAAACGCAAACTAAAAACTGGACAATATTCTAGAGAAGAAGCTACATTCATCTATATGGAATATTTAAAGTTAAAGAAGCAGAGAGAAAGTGGTATGAAAGTAGCTGGGATTTCTACGGCTGTTATTTGGGTATTAATGCTTGTTATACCCTTACTGAGTGATAGAGGTCTCGTACTGCCTCTTTCAGTATATTTTTTATTATTGATACTGTTAGCAGGAATTGTTCTATTTGTTTATTATCTTATGTTTGGTATTTTTAAACAGCAGATTCATAGCGCAATGAAAGAACACTATACAGATGTGATTGAGGAATTTAAGAAAAATAAGGAAGATTCAAAATGGAAACATGGCAAGAGCTAAAAGTAACGGTTAAACGTGAGGGAGAGGAATTGGTCTCCAATCTCTTGATTGAGCTAGGAGCGCAAGGTGTTGCGATCGAAGACAGTATGGACTATGTAGGAAATGTTGACCGCTTCGGTGAGATTTTCCCAGAGGTTGAGCAGCAAGAAGAAATCGTAGTGACAGCCTACTACCCTGATACGGTTGATGTAGCAACGGTTGAGGCAAATTTGCAGGCTCGTCTGGCTGAATTGACAGATTTTATGGATTTGGGTGAGGTCATGATGGGGACGACTGCCTTGGCTGAGGAAGACTGGGCGGACAACTGGAAGAAATACTATGAACCAGCTCGTGTCACTCATGATTTGACTATCGTGCCGTCTTGGACAGACTATGAGGCGACTGCTGGAGAAAAGATTATCAAGCTGGATCCTGGTATGGCCTTTGGAACTGGGACCCATCCAACTACTAAGATGAGCCTTTTTGCTTTGGAGCAGGTCCTTCGTGGTGGCGAAACGGTGCTGGATGTGGGGACTGGTTCAGGTGTCCTCTCTATCGCCAGCTCGCTTCTTGGTGCCAAGGAAATTTTCGCCTATGATCTGGATGATGTAGCGGTTCGTGTGGCTCAGGAAAATATTGAGCTCAACCCTGGCATGGAAAATATACATGTAGCTGCAGGCGATTTGCTTAAAGGTGTTGAGATTGAGGCAGATGTGATTGTAGCTAATATCTTGGCGGATATTCTCGTTCATCTGACGGATGATGCTTATCGCTTGGTCAAGGATGAGGGCTACCTGATTATGAGTGGCATTATCAAGGACAAGTGGGACATGGTGCGCCAGTCGGCTGAATCAGCTGGATTTTTCCTTGAAACCCACATGATTCAAGGGGAGTGGAATGCCTGTGTCTTTAAGAAAACCAAGGATATTTCAGGTGTGATTGGAGGCTAGCATGCAGCAGTATTTTGTAAAAGGCAGTGCAATCTCTCCTGTCACCATTGAGGACAAGGAAACCAGCAAGCATATGTTTCAGGTCATGCGCCTGAAAGAAGAGGATGAGGTTACTTTGGTCTTTGATGATGGCATTAAGCGCTTGGCGCGCGTGCTGGATGTGGAAGCACGTCAGTTTGAGTTGGTTCAAGAATTAACTGACAATGTAGAACTACCAGTTCATGTGGCCATCGCATCCGGCTTTCCTAAGGGAGACAAGCTGGAGTTCATTACTCAAAAAGTAACCGAACTGGGTGCCAGCCAGATTTGGGCCTTTCCTGCTGATTGGTCGGTCGCCAAATGGGATGGCAAGAAATTGGGCAAAAAAGTTGAAAAACTAGAAAAAATTGCCCTTGGAGCGGCCGAGCAAAGCAAGCGTAATGTTGTTCCAAGTATCCAGCTTTTCGAGAAAAAATCAGACTTTCTAGCTCAACTGGACCAATTTGACTCTATCATAGTAGCCTATGAAGAATCAGCCAAAGAAGGTGAAGCCGCTGCGCTCTTACAAGAGATCTCTGGTCTTGAAAAAGGAGCCAAACTGCTCTTTATCTTTGGTCCAGAAGGTGGTCTGTCACCTGCAGAAATTGAAAGTTTTGAAACTAAGGGAGCAGTATTGGCAGGACTTGGTCCTCGTATTTTGCGAGCAGAAACAGCACCACTTTACGCTTTATCAGCCCTTAGTGTTTTATTAGAATTAGAGAAATAAGAGGAAGAAAATGGAACAAAAACACCGTTCAGAATTTCCAGAGAAGGAACTTTGGGATTTAACAGCCCTATACCAAGACCGTGAGGATTTCTTGCGTGCAATCGAGAAGGCTCGTGAAGACATCAACCAGTTTAGCCGTGACTACAATGGCAATCTTCACACTTTTGAAGATTTCGAGAAGGCCTTTGCGGAATTGGAACAAATCTACATTCAGATGAGCCATATTGGAAACTATGGATTTATGCCTCAGACGACAGACTATAGCAATGACGAATTTGCCAACATTGCCCAAGCTGGGATGGAATTTGAAACAGACGCCAGCGTAGCTCTGACCTTCTTTGACGATGCCTTGGTGGCAGCAGATGAGGAAGTCTTGGACCGTTTGGGTAAATTGCCTCATTTAACAGCTGCCATTCGTCAGGCCAAAATCAAAAAAGCCCACTATCTTGGAGCAGATGTGGAGAAGGCCTTGACCAATCTCGGTGAAGTTTTCTACAGTCCGCAGGATATTTACACTAAGATGCGAGCTGGGGATTTTGAAATGGCTGACTTTGAAGCCCATGGCAAGACCTACAAAAACAGCTTTGTGACTTATGAGAACTTCTACCAAAACCATGAGGATGCTGAGGTTCGTGAGAAATCTTTCCGTTCCTTCTCAGAAGGTCTTCGTAAGCACCAAAATACGGCTGCAGCAGCCTATCTAGCCCAAGTCAAGTCTGAAAAACTACTGGCAGATATGAAGGGCTACGACTCAGTCTTTGATTATCTTCTAGCTGAGCAAGAAGTGGACCGTGCTATGTTTGATCGTCAGATTGACCTCATCATGAAGGATTTTGCGCCCGTTGCTCAGAGATATCTCAAGCATGTTGCCAAGGTAAATGGTCTTGAAAAGATGACCTTTGCAGACTGGAAATTGGACTTGGACAGCGCCCTGAATCCTCAAGTGACCATTGACGACGCCTATGATTTGGTCATGAAGTCAGTAGAACCTTTGGGACAAGAATATTGTCAGGAAGTTGCTCGCTATCAAGAAGAGCGCTGGGTGGACTTTGCTGCCAATAGTGGCAAGGATTCTGGTGGCTATGCAGCGGACCCATATCGTGTGCATCCTTATGTTCTCATGAGCTGGACAGGTCGTTTGAGTGATGTCTATACTTTGATTCATGAAATCGGGCATTCTGGTCAATTCATTTTCTCAGACAATCACCAAAGCTACTTCAACGCCCACATGTCGACCTACTATGTCGAAGCGCCTTCGACCTTCAATGAATTGCTCCTCAGTGACTACTTGGAGCACCAATCTGACGACCCACGTCAAAAACGCTTCGCTCTGGCTCACCGTTTGACAGATACCTACTTCCATAATTTCATCACCCACCTCTTGGAAGCAGCCTTCCAGCGTAAGGTTTATACATTGATTGAAGAAGGGGAGACCTTTGGAGCAAGTAAACTTAACAGCATTATGAAGGAAGTTTTGACCGATTTCTGGGGAGATGCCATTGAAATCGATGATGATGCAGCTTTGACTTGGATGCGTCAAGCTCACTATTATATGGGCTTGTATAGCTACACCTACTCAGCAGGACTAGTCATCTCGACTGCAGGTTACCTCCATCTGAAACATTCAGAAACTGGAGCTGAAGATTGGCTCAATCTCCTCAAATCAGGAGGTAGCAAGACACCACTTGAGTCAGCTATGATTATCGGTGCTGATATTTCAACAGACAAACCACTCCGTGATACCATCCAGTTCTTATCAGATACAGTTGACCAGATTATCTCCTACAGCGCCCAGTTGGGAGAGTAAGGGGAATAGAAAGGTTGTTCTAGAATGATGTTTATGAGTTTGTTAAGCGTCATTCTATTTAGCTTAACTATAGCTATTTTCAAAAATGTCGTTGAAGGTCGTGATGTTAAATTTGAACTTGCTATAGAACTAGTATTGATAGTTAATTACTTCATTTTCTATCAGATTGTATTTAATTGAGAGAGCAAGCTATAAAGAAAATTGAATCTATTTATGGCTAGAGAAGATTATTTGTAAAATATAAATAATATGATTTGTATAGATAAGGTAAATATTTTAAAGAAAGGGTGATTTTATGAAAAAGGAACAAGTGTTGATTGGTTTGGGCGTTGCAACTGCAATGGTAACTGCTTTTAATGGTCATGCACAAGCTGATGAGGTTGTAAATAAACATTCGACTAAGTCAACTGTTAACCAATCAGAAACTAAAAAGGATGCTGACGTTTCAGAATCTGATGTAAAAAATGCGGAAATAAAACTGAATCAAACAATTGAGGAAGAAAAAAATGCTCAGAAGCTTGTTGATAAAATGCAACAAGAGTATACATCTACTGTGACAAATAAGAACAAAGCTGATGATGCTTTGAAACAAGCACAAAAATTTGCTAAACAAGCTAGTCCTGAAAAAATTAAAAATGTAGAAAAGGATCTTGTAGCCAAACAAGTAACTGTCAAGAAAACTGAAGATAGGTTGGCAGGGGCAAAACAAGATGAGAAACAAGCCCAAGCAAGTGTTGAAAAACAAGAAACAGTTGTTAATAAGGTAAAAACTCAAGTTGCTCAGAGAGCAGTTGATGTAAAAAAAGCACAAAATAAAGTAACAGAAGCAGAGAAAGCTTTTGATTGGAATACACTACGCGAGATTCAACAAGCAACTGAGAAATTGGATGCGAAAGTGAAAGCCAACCAAAATAAAGTAAGTTCTTTAGCGAGTTCAGTATCAAAAACAGAGCAAGAACGAAAAGCGCTTATAGAAAGAGGAAATAAGACACGTTCTACTCTTGAAAAGAATTTAAAATCTGCTGGGGATGAGTTCCATACAGTAACGGTTTCTCATGAGATTAAATCAAATTCTGTTAGTGAAAGTGAGTCTAAGACTCCTCCACTTGATGAAAAAACTTTCGTAGGAAGAGATGGTAAGACCAATTATGTTGCTGCGAACGAAGATGTGAATTTTAGTGGTGAAAGAACAGAAACAATTGTTGTAAAATCTAAGGATGATATCCATACTCCTCATGTGGTTGATTATAAGAAAGTTTCTGAATACGTTCGTAACTACTTAATCGAGTTGCGGAGAATAAATGGCATTGATATTCCAGTGCCACCTGTGACTGAAAAGGCTTTGAAATATGGAAAAGCTAGGCAGATGAAATGGTGGCAAATGATAAACTGTCACATGATACAAAACTAAAAAATCAAGATTTTGGTTTTAAGGATGCAACAGAAAATGCTACAGCTGGTTCAGTTCCAGAAAAGAGTCGATTGAGTGAAAAAGAACTTGCTTATAAAGAGCTTCTATCTTACTTTAATGATTATAGTAATGCATCATTATATGGTGCATCAACTCCGAAAGAAGCAAATACTTTTAACTATGGCCATAGAATTCCCTTGCTTGCTGCATCAGGGACTGGATTTGCTCTTGGAGCATCGTCAAGTAAAAAAACAACTTTTGGAAATTATGGTGTAATGACTTTCATTAGTGAAGCAAAAGGTGTTTATGATACATTACCAACAGTGATTAGCCCATCTGAAAAAAGAAGCTATGTTTATAATGGTAAGACCTATTATTATAATCCAAGCAGTTCATATTTTTTAGCCAGAGCAGAAAATAAAGATGGTGATCCAGACCATAGTGAATTTTATTTTAACGGTAAACGTGTAAAATTTTTACCGAAGACAACTTTCCGTTATGTTTGGAATGAAATCACACATCCTAAAAATCCAGCTTATACAAAAGCTAAAGAGGCTCTGGATAGTTTCAATCGAAAACAAAAAAACGAAGAAACTTTAATGAGGGATAAAATTTCATCACTAAACAAAAATCTTACAATTGCTAAAACAACATTGAATACAGATCAAAAAAATCTGGATAAAACTAAAAAACGTCTTTCAGACTTAACAAAACAAAATCAATCCAAGTTAAACGTTTTTAAAATCTGCTAAATCTGAGTTGAGTAAACAACAAACTGCGTTAAATATTGCTAAATCTGAACTTTCGAAGCAAGAATCTCAATTAAATCGATTGAAAGTAATCAAAAATAATAAATCTCATGCTAGTAAGAATGCGGAACAGTCATTAGTTAATGCTAAAAACGATTTGTTGAAAGCTCAACAATATGTTCTTGTCCTCAAAAATGCTCCAAGAAAACTCGATGAAGCTAAAAAAAGTTTGATGATCGCTAAACAGAAGCTTGAGGAATCTAAAAAAGCACTTGAAAATGCAAATGCTAAACTAAAAAATGCAAAAGTTAAAAAGGAAAATTCTAAGAAAGAATACATCAAAGTATCTGAAGCATTAAAAGTAAGACTTGCTTCCAAAGGAAGTTGGATTCAATCATCTGGTCGTTGGTGGTATAGACATAACAATGGTTCCTATACATCCAATGGATGGGAACTAATTAATGGAAAATGGTATCATTTTGATCGCTCGGGCTGGATGCAGACTGGATGGGTTCAATCAGGTAGTTCGTGGTATTATCTCAGTGGTTCAGGGGATATGCAAACAGGATGGGTCAAATCAAGTGGCTCATGGTACTATTTGAATAACTCAGGCTCTATGCAAACAGGATGGTTCGCTGTTTCAGGGAAATGGTATTATGCATACAGTTCTGGTGCTTTAGCAGTCAATACAACTACACCTGATGGATATCATGTCAATTACAATGGGGAATGGATTAAATAGAGAGTTTTGTGCTTTTTAAAAAGATTAATATAAACTCCTATTTTATTCAGTATAGTATAACCATCAAATATAGAGATTTACAACTAATTGCAATACATTAAAAATATACAATTTTTGAAAACAGTATTGCAACTGATACGAAATTTCCAATCAATTTTCTTGAAACCCTTTCCCTCTTTTGATAGACTAGTATCTAGTTTTGAAAAAAGGAGAAAGAGAATGAAAAAATTTGTCGCTGAGTTAATCGGTACGTTCATGCTTGTGTTCATTGGGACAGGAGCCGTTGTTTTTGGAAATGGTCTTGATGGCCTTGGTCACCTAGGGATTGCCTTTGCCTTTGGTCTGGCAATCGTGGTTGCAGCTACTCAATCGGAACTGTTTCAGGTGCTCACTTGAACCCAGCTGTTTCTATTGCTATGTTTGTAAACAAACGTTTGTCATCAAAAGACCTTGTCAACTACATCCTTGGTCAGGTTGTTGGAGCTTTCCTTGCGTCAGCTGCAGTATTCTTCCTCTTGGCTAACTCAGGTATGTCAACTGCTAGTCTTGGTGAAAATGCCTTGGCAAACGGTGTCACTGTCTTTGGTGGTTTCTTGTTTGAAGTCATCGCAACTTTCTTGTTTGTCTTGGTTATCATGACTGTGACATCAGCAAGCAAGGGCAATGGCGCGATTGCTGGTTTGGTAATCGGTTTGTCCTTGATGGCGATGATTCTTGTGGGATTGAACATTACTGGACTTTCAGTAAACCCAGCTCGTAGCTTGGCACCAGCTGTCTTGGTAGGTGGCGCAGCCCTTCAACAAGTTTGGATTTTCATCCTTGCCCCAATCGTTGGTGGAGTTCTTGCAGCCCTTGTTGCGAAAAACTTCCTTGGAACAGAAGAATAATTGAAACTCAAAAAGCCTTGCTCCTCATGATGAGGAACAGGGCTTTTTCGTATGAGTTTAACGGTTGTCAATTTTCTCTGGATAAAGGTCGTGTTGGAAGAGGCGTTGTTCTGCCAAGCTTTCATACTTAGTTCCAGGCTTACCGTAGTTGTAGTAGGGGTCAATTGAGATGCCACCGCGCGGAGTGAATTTTCCCCAAACCTCCAAATAGCGAGGGTCTAGCAAGTTGACCAAGTCTTTCCCGATGGTGTTGATACAGTTTTCGTGGAAATCTCCGTGGTTTCGGTAGCTAAAGAGGTAGAGTTTGAGGGATTTTGACTCGACACAGAGCTTGTCAGGGATGTAGGAAATATAGATAGTTGCAAAGTCTGGCTGAGCAGTGATTGGGCAAAGTGAGGTAAATTCAGGACAGTTAAATTTGATAAAATAGTCATTTTCCACATGACGATTGTCAAAGGATTCGAGGACTTCTGGTTGATATTCAAAAATGTAGTTGGTTTCTTTGTTGCCCAGTAGGCTAAGGTTTTTCATTTCTTCTTGTTGTGACATGATTTTTTCTTTCTAATCTTAAACACCACGTTGGTTATCGTAAAGGAGGGTATGGAGTTGAGGAAGGACGCGGACATTGCCCCAGCTATCGTCAGTAGCGACACGTTCCCAGAGTTCTTTGAGACGGTCCAGTTGGTCTTGGACAATATTACCCGTAGCCTTGGGCTCAGGATTTCCAGCCGATAAGAAGAGAACATCTGGTTGGTAGCGTTCTTGTATGCCTCGGGCAAAGTCCAAATCTGCATCATCAAAGACAGGGATTTTAAAGGTGACCTTGTCTGGATCCAGTTGGGAAACGATAAAGTCCAAGGTCTCAAAGTTGACTTCCATCTTGGATGAAGGAGGTTTGGGACTGAGAGTAACTTGGTCGATGTCTTTTAACCAATTTTGCCAGCGGGAGCCTTGGGTCTCAACAGCTAGAGTGACACCACGTTCCTTGAGTTTAGTGACCAATTCGGCCATGTTGGCTGCTAGGATAGCAGGATTTCCCCCAGATAGGGTTACATAGTCGTAGCTCCCCAATTTATCCAAGGCAGCAATGACCTCGTCAGCTGTCATGCGAGTTGGCTTTTCAGAGCCATCCCAAGTAAAGGCAGAATCGCACCAGTCGCAGTGGTAGTCGCAACCAGCAGTGCGGACAAACATGGTTTTCTGTCCGATAGCACGACCTTCGCCTTGAAAGGTTGGGCCAAAAATTTCTAGAACTGGTAGTTTGAGGACACGTTCCCTAGTCATCTAACCACTCCCGTCTAAACTCCGCAAAGGCAGTCGGAGTCTCATAGAGGCGAACGTATTCCAAACGGAGACCGCGCTCGTCTGGCAACTCTTGGTTCATGGTTTGGAAAATCCAGTAAACCATATTTTCAGCAGTCGTGTTCATATAGGGAAGAGTTTCATTGAGATAGCGATGATCCAAGTGGGGTTCTAAGTAGTTCTTGTAGATTGCTTTGATGTCTCCGAAATCGTAGGTCATGCCACGTTCATCTAAAAATCCACTGACAGCAATCTGCAGATGATAGGTATGGCCGTGCAGGGACTTACATTTTCCCTCATAGTGAAAGAGGTGGTGGGCAGCATCAAAGGTAAATTCTTTTGATACCAAGGTTCTGTGAGGATTGTAGACCAGAGACTCCCCAGTTTCTTGTTTGATTTCTTTGGGTGCGAAAAACATTAGGCCTCTCCTTTCTGTGAGAGATAAACATCTAGACCATGCTGACGTAGATGGCAGGCTGGGCAATCTCCACAGCCACTTCCGATAATCCCGTTGTAGCAGGTTAAGGTCTTTTCACGAACGTAGTCAAAGGCACCGAGTTGGTCAGCCAATTCCCAAGTTTCAGCCTTGTCTAGCCACATGAGAGGTGTTTGGATAACGAAGTCGTAATCCATGGCAAGGTTGAGGGTAACATTAAGGGATTTTACAAAGACATCTCTACAATCGGGGTAGCCTGAAAAGTCTGTTTCGCAGACACCTGTCACGATGTCTTTAATGCCTCGTTGCTTAGCAAGAACTGCCGCAAAGGACAGAAAGAGGTGGTTGCGACCGTCAACGAAGGTATTGGGAATCTCTCCCTCTTTTTGCTCAATCTCCAGATCAGAAGTCAAGGCATTTTCAGTGATTTGTCCCAGCAGAGACATATCTAAGATGTGATGGCGAATGCCCTGTTCCTTAGCGATTTCTCTAGCGATTTGAATTTCGAGATGATGGCGTTGGCCGTAAGCGAAGGTGACAGCTTCGACTGTTTCATAGTGTTCTTTAGCCCAAAAGAGGCAGGTTGTGGAATCTTGACCGCCACTAAAGACGACCAAGGCAGATTGACGTTTCATAGTACTCCTTCCAAAATGGGAAATGTTCAGAGCACGCAAAAAGCTCCCTTGAGGGAGCTAAAAAATACCAAGTAGAGGTTTTTTTTAGCGATGGCATGTCCCAAACATCGTAATATTCTACTTACAGTCTAGCATATTTTTTGAAAAATAGCAAAGGGCAAGAAAAAAGAGACCAAAGCAAGTACTTGGTCTCTCGTTTGATTAGCTCAATTCAGCAACGATGGCCTTGATTTGTTCTGCTGTGTGAACACCAGCAACTTGTTTGACAACTTGGCCGTCTTTTTTGAAGAGAAGAGTTGGGATAGACATGATTCCAAAGGCACGAGCTGTGTTTGGATTTTCATCAACGTCCATTTTAACGATTTTCAAAACATCTTCTGAAAGCTCTTCAGACAATTTGTCCAAGATTGGACCTTGCATACGACATGGACCACACCAAGTTGCCCAGAAGTCTACCAAGACCAAACCGTCTTTAGTTTCTTGTTCGAATGTTGCATCTGTAATTGCTTTTGCCATTGTATTTCTCCTTTTTTAGTTATATTGGCTTAAATCTTGTTTCTTGAGATAGAAGAAGATATCTCCATAAGTCCCGTGGTAGTCCAAATCATGACCGTTATAAGTCAATTTTTGGACAGGGTAGTAGTCTGCGACGCCGATAAGGCAAGCTTGTTGTGAACGATCAAAGTCTTCATAAGATTCGAAAGTTACAGTTCTTTCGTTCTTGCTGGCATCTAGATAGGTAATTTCAATCATGTTTAAAACTCCTTTGTTTAATGATGATTTTATTTTACTCCTTGTAAAAGAGAATGTCAAGAAAAATGATTGCGCACGCAACTTTTTTCTAAAATCATCTTAAATTAAGAAATCCAAACCAGTTTCCAAGCTTGCTTCGACAGCCTTTTGTAGAAAGGCCAGTGTTTTTTGCCCATCACTTGTCAGGCAGATAAAGCTAGAGCGTCTATCTTGATCACAACACCTGCGACTAAGCAGACCGCAATTTTTAGCTTCCAAGCGAGCCACCATCCGAGAAACAGCGCTTGGGCTCAGATGAAGCTTATCTGGCAGGTCAATCTGGCGTAGAGATTTTTCTTGAGCCAAGTCCAGATAGTAGAGCAGGTAGAACTCTTTCAAGGTCAGACTTTGCTCGCTCTGCTGGCGAATAGTCTCTTCCAAGAGACTTTCAATTTCTTTCTGACGACGATTGAAGTCAAACCATTTTTCCAAGTAGGTCATAGTATCTCCTTTCTTTTTAGAGTTATAACATAGAAGAATGTCCATTCACGGACAGTCTCTGCATCACAAGATGATTGCGCATGCAATAATTATACTACTTTTAAATCAAGCTGGCAAGAAGGACGCTGGCATCTTTTATCCTAAATCATGCCTGTTTTCACAAGTCAAGAATTGTTTGTATCCCCTTTCCATTTCTAATTTTCATTATCCCTTGTGCATTTCCTTGAAATTTTCTGAAAAAAGAGTAAACTGGTATGCAAGAAGTCTATTTCGTGGAGTTTAGGATGAAATTATATGTTCAATTAATGATTCTCTTTGTGATTTCTCTAATCGGAGAGGGGATCTCTAGTTTCTTTCATTTGCCCATCCCAGGCAGTATTATTGGTTTGATTATTCTCTTTCTAGCCTTGCAATTTAAGTGGCTGAGAACTAGGCATGTCAACATGGTGGGGAATTTCTTGCTGGCCAATATGACCATTCTCTTTTTGCCACCAGCAGTGGGAATCATGGAGAAGTTTGATGTGATTGCCCCCTATCTTTTGCCTATTGTTTTGATAGTCTTTTTTGCAGCAGTCATCAATATTATCCTCATAGCCTTGGTAGTTCAGTTTATCAAGAGACGGTTTGAGGGAGATTATGAGAAAGGAGATGCCAAATGAGTGAATTTGTTTCCAATCCCCTGTTTGGGCTTGCCCTGTCTATCCTAGCTTATCTAGTAGGAATGCTGATTTACAGACGTTTTCCTCATCCATTGACAACGCCCTTGCTTTTGTCAGCTGTTTTCATTATCATCTTTCTAAAAGTGACGGGTATTTCTTACCAAGATTACTACCAAGGTGGGGTTTATCTGAACAACTTGATTGTCCCATCGACCGTGGCTCTAGGGATTCCGCTTTATAAGAGTTTTCATCTGATGAAGCACCATGCTCGGAGTATTCTCTTTGGTAGTCTGTTAGCTGTAGTGGTCAATACATCTTTCACAGCCCTTGTGGCGAAAATATTTGGCATGGACTTTTTCCTAGCCATTTCTCTCTTTCCCAAGTCAGTAACAACCGCCATGGCAGTTGGGATTACAGAAAAATTGCAAGGTCTGACGACCGTGACCTTGGTGGTTGTAGTGGCGACTGGGATTTTAACCAGTGTCATCGGACCAACCCTTTTGAAGTGGTTGAAAATTGACGACCCAGTAGCTGTTGGTCTTTCTCTTGGAGGAACAGGCCACGCAGTTGGAACGGGAACAGCCTTCCGATACGGCTCTGTAGCAGGAGCCATGGGTGGTTTGGCTATCGGTGTCACAGGTATTCTCTATGTCTTTGTCAGCCCTATCGTAGCCAGTTTGATATTGAGTTAAATCAAAGCCCAGCTTTTTAGCTGGGCATTTTTTATTGCAAATTAACCTTGTTTCTCAAGATGTAGTAGGTTCCGAGGTAAAAGATAGCTATGAATATGAGTTCTTCAACAATACTTATACCTGCTCCCATATAGAAATTATCATTAAATCCTGCAAGTGAATTGACATAGAAGTTAGTACTGGTATTGAAGAAGATTTCAATAATTCCAATAACGATTCGGATACCAATGTAGGCTGCAACAGCGAGTGCTGTACGATATTCATTGAAAAGTTGTCCGATAGAAATGGCCAAGTAAATGCAGAGGATCCCTGAAATTGTACTAAGCAGGAAGGATAAGACAGTAAGACCAAAGCCGGTAAAATGTTCTCCAACAAATGATAGAAGAGTAGAAAGTTGAACTTCATTATAATTTGTTGACAATAAGATAATATAGATACATAGGAGTAAGACAGCAGTGCTGACAATAGACCAGATAAAGGCCCCAACTAGTTTAGCTGTGATGATATGGTGTTCAGAAACTGGCAAGGTCAAAGTCAGATAGCCTTGTCGGTCATAGACACTACCTTTAAAGCGTTTAATAATCAAGAAAAGAGTTGAAATCCCAAGTGTAAGCATCAAGCCACCAAAGACAGTAGCTAGAAAAAATAGCATAGTAGCCTGACTTTCTTGGTAAGGTAGATTTTTAAAGCCTTGTGTCTGTATTCCGATAAGGGCAGAAAGGACTAGAACAGCAGCGTAGAGGGCTAAATACCACTTGTTAACATTTTTAAATTCGTAGCGAATTAAATTCCAAAACATAATAATCTCCTTTACTTAGGCCTTAAATTCCTGACGGAAGAGTTGGTCAATGGATTCACCTGACTCATAGCGAATATCATCTACATTGCCTTGACGGACGACTTTACCGTCTTTGAGGAAGACAATTTCATCCAAGATTGGCTCGATATCAGAAATCAAGTGGGTAGAAATCAAAACGGTAGAAGTTGGGGAGTAGTTGTTGATAATGGTATTGAGGATATACTCACGGGCTGCTGGGTCTACCCCACCAATCGGCTCGTCCAGAACGTAGAGACGAGCATCACGGCTCATAACCAAAATCAGTTGTACCTTTTCCTTGTTTCCTTTTGATAGTTTCTTGAGACGACTATTTTCATCAATGCCCAGGTCTGCAAGTAGATGATGGGCGCGTTCAAGATTGAAATCTTTATAGAAGGTCTTAAAGTAGGTTAGGGCTTCTTTGACCTTCATTTGCTCATTGAGATAGGTCGTATCCGGCAAATAAGCTACGATAGCCTTGGTTGCTGGGCTTGGGTCCATGTCGTTGATGAGGACACGTCCTTGATCTGGTTGCAAGAGGCCATTGATTAGTTTAATCAGGGTTGTTTTCCCTGAGCCGTTTGGTCCAAGGAGACCAACAATTTTTCCAGCTGGGATGTCAAGAGAAACATTTTCAAGGGCTGGGGTTGCTCCATAAGATTTGGATACATTTTCAAATGCTAGTAATGACATAGGCTTAAACTCCTTTAATATAATCGCCGACTACGCCTGGTAGTTCTTCTTTTTCATAGCCAAAATGGATCATGGAGGAAACGAAGTGTTCCAATTCTTCTTCCGATAATTGTTTGCGTGATTGAGCGATTAGCTCCTTATCCTCAGTCACAAATCGTCCAGTTGTTCGCTTGCTGTAGACAAATCCTTCTCGTTCGAGGTCTGACAAGGCTCTTTGGATGGTGTTTGGATTGACACCTGCCTCGCTCGCCAGCTCCCTCACGGTTGGAAGTTGTTGATTGGGTTCCAGTGCATGGGAGACAATCTGAAGCTTGATTTTCTCCATAATCTGTAAATAGATGGGTTTTTTGTTGTCAAATGTCCAGGACATCTTGGTCTCCTTTCTTTTATCTCTTTGTCTTAATTAAATAATACAACAAAACAAAAAACTTGTCAAGCAAAAAGAAGAATTGTTTTGGGAATCGCTTAAAAAATGGTATAATGAAAAGAAAACGATAAGGAGGGAAAGGATGCGTTGTCCAAAATGTGGGGCTACCAAGTCAAGTGTTATCGATAGTCGCCAAGCAGAAGAAGGGAACACCATTCGTAGAAGACGTGAGTGCGATGAATGCCAACACCGTTTTACAACCTACGAACGAGTAGAAGAAAGAACCTTAGTGGTTGTTAAAAAAGATGGCACACGGGAACAGTTCTCCAGAGATAAAATCTTTAATGGGATTATCCGCTCAGCCCAGAAACGTCCTGTGTCAAGTGATGAAATTAACATGGTAGTCAATCGTATCGAACAGAAACTCCGTGGTCGAAATGAAAATGAAATTCAAAGTGAGGACATTGGTTCACTCGTCATGGAGGAGTTGGCTGAGTTAGATGAGATTACCTATGTACGTTTTGCAAGTGTCTATCGTAGTTTTAAGGATGTCAGTGAGTTAGAGAGCTTGCTCCAACAAATCACCCAGTCCTCTAAAAAGAAAAAGGAAAGATAAATGAAGCCAATTGACCGTTTTTCTTATCTAAAGAATAATCGGGTGTCGCAAGATACCTCATCTCTGGTACAGTGCTACCTCCCGATTATCGGTCAGGAGGCACTGAGCCTTTATCTTTATACGATTAGTTTTTGGGATAATGGCAGAAAGGAATACCTTTTTTCAAGCATTCTCAATCATCTCAATTTTGGGATGGACAGACTTTTAAAATCTTTGAAAATCCTATCTGCTTTTAATCTCTTGACCCTCTATCAAAAGGGTGATACCTATCAGATAGTTATCCATGCTCCTCTTTCAAGTCAAGATTTCTTGGAGCATCCTGTTTATCGTAGACTTTTAGAGAAAAAGATTGGTGATGCAGCTGTGGAGGATTTGAAAGTTGAGAGTGCTGAGGGAGAAGAAATACCTGTCTCACTCAATCAAGTCTTTCCAGACTTGGCAGAACTGGGAAGTCAAGAAGACCTTGGTCTCAAGAAGAAAGTGGCCAACGATTTTGACTTGGACCATTTTCGTCAGCTGATGGCTCGAGATGGGCTTCGCTTTGCGGATGAGCAGTCCGATGTCTTAAATCTCTTTGCCATTGCCGAGGAGAAGAAATGGACTTGGTTTGAAACTTATCAATTGGCCAAGTCAACAGCTGTTTCCCAGGTTATTTCAACCAAACGCATGCGGGAAAAAATTGCTCAAAAACCTGTTTCCTCTGACTTTAGTCCTAAGGAAGCAACCATTATCAAGGAAGCAAAAAGTAAAACTGCCCTGCAGTTCTTGGCAGAAATCAAGCAGACCCGCAAGGGAACCATTACTCAAACTGAAAGAGAACTCTTGCAACAGATGGCTGGTTTGGGCTTGCTGGATGAAGTTATCAATATCATTCTCTTGTTGACCTTTAATAAGGTGGATTCGGCAAACATCAATGAGAAATATGCCATGAAGGTAGCCAATGACTATGCCTATCAAAAGATTCATTCGGCAGAAGAGGCAGTTCTACGTATTCGTGAGCGAGGGCAGAAAGCAAAAACACAAAAACAGAATCAGACTGCCCCATCAAAAACCAATGTTCCTAAATGGAGTAATCCTGAATATAAAAATACGTCATCCGCTGAGGAATTAGAAGAGATGGAACGCCAAACCCTAGAATTATTAGCAAAATTAGATAACGGAGGTGATTAGATGGAAAGTGTCGGAGATGTACTCAAACGTCAACCAAGTCGTTTTCACTATCAAGATTTGGTCCAGAAAATCATGAAGGATCCTGATGTTGCGGCCTTTGTCCAGCAAGAATCCCTCAATCAGGACGAGTTGAATCGTAGTATTTCCAAGTTTAACCAATACATCACTGAGAGAGATAAATTCCTCCGAGGAGATACAGATTATATTGCCAAAGGCTACAAGCCTATACTAGTCATGAACCATGGCTATGCGGATGTTTCTTATGAAGAAACTCCTGAACTAATCGCAGCTGAAAAAGAAGCGGCTATCAAGAAACGTCTCAACTTAATTAATTTTCCATCTAGCCTGAAAAATGTCAGTTTTTTAGATGTTTATCGTGATGATGTTCAGCGTTTAACTGTTCTAAAAAGAATGATAGAATTTGTTAACGATTACCCCAATAATTTGAAAGGTCTTTACTTGTATGGAGACTTTGGTGTGGGGAAAAGTTTCATGGTGGCTGCCTTAGCCCATGATTTATCAGAAAAACGTGGTGTTTCATCAACTCTCCTCCACTATCCTAGCTTTGTCATTGATGTCAAAAATGCTATCGGTGATGGCAATGTCAAGACCTTGGTGGATGAGATTAAGCTTTCTGAAGTCCTGATTTTAGATGATATTGGTGCCGAGCAATCAACAGCCTGGGTGCGGGATGAAATCCTGCAAGTCATTCTACAATATCGTATGCAGGAAAACTTACCGACCTTTTTCACCTCCAACTTCAACTTTGAAGATTTGGAGCAGCATTTTGCTAAAGGGAAACAAGGAAATGACGAAACCTGGGAAGCTAGACGGGTCATGGAACGCATCCGTTATTTGGCTGAGGAGACTCGTTTAGAAGGAGTAAACCGTCGATGACAGAAACGATTAAACTGATGAAAGCTCATAAGTCTGTTCGAAGATTTAAGGAGCAAGCCCTTCCTCAGGAGGACTTGACTGAAATCCTGACAGCAGCCCAAATGGCCTCGTCTTGGAAGAATTTCCAATCCTACTCTGTGATTGTAGTGCGAAGTCAAGAAAAGAAAGATACTCTGTATGAATTAGTGCCTCAAGAAGCCATCCGCCAGTCAGCTGTTTTCCTTCTCTTTGTCGGAGATTTGAACCGAGCAGAAAAGGGAGCCCGACTTCATACTGACTCATTCCAACCACAAGGTGTAGAAAGTCTCTTGATTAGTTCAGTCGATGCAGCTCTTGCTGGTCAAAATGCCCTGCTGGCAGCTGAAAGTCTGGGCTATGGTGGAGTCATCATTGGCTTGGTGCGTTACAAGTCAGAAGAAGTAGCAGAGCTCTTTAACCTGCCTGACTACACCTATCCTGTCTTTGGGATGGCACTAGGTCTACCAAATGAAGAACATGAAGTCAAACCTCGCTTGCCATTGAATCAAGTGGTATTTGAGGAAGAATATCAGGAACAAACGGTTGATGTGATTGAGGCTTACGACCGTGTACAGGCTGACTATGCTGGAGCGCGTGCGACCACAAGCTGGAGTCAGCGCCTAGCAGAACAGTTTGGTCAAGCTGAACCAAGCTCAACTAGAAAAAATCTTGAACAGAAGAAGTTATTGTAGAAAGTGAGAAATTATGGCCCTACCAACTATTGCCATTGTAGGACGTCCCAATGTTGGGAAATCAACCCTATTTAATCGGATCGCTGGTGAGCGAATCTCCATTGTAGAAGATGTTGAAGGAGTGACACGTGACCGTATCTATGCGACGGGTGAGTGGCTCAATCGCTCTTTTAGCATGATTGATACAGGAGGAATCGATGATGTCGATGCTCCTTTCATGGAACAAATTAAACACCAGGCAGAAATTGCCATGGAAGAAGCAGATGTTATCGTCTTTGTCGTGTCTGGTAAGGAAGGAATTACCGATGCGGATGAATACGTAGCCCGTAAGCTTTATAAAACCCACAAACCAGTTATCCTCGCAGTCAACAAGGTGGACAACCCTGAGATGCGAAATGATATCTATGATTTCTATGCCCTCGGTTTGGGTGAACCACTACCTATCTCATCTGTTCATGGTATCGGTACAGGGGATGTGCTAGACGCCATCGTAGAAAATCTTCCAAATGAATATGAAGAAGAAAATCCAGATGTGATTAAGTTTAGCTTGATTGGTCGTCCAAACGTCGGAAAATCAAGCCTGATCAATGCTATCTTGGGCGAAGACCGTGTCATTGCTAGTCCTGTTGCTGGAACAACGCGTGACGCCATTGATACCCACTTTACAGATACAGATGGTCAAGAGTTTACCATGATTGATACAGCTGGTATGCGTAAGTCTGGTAAGGTCTATGAAAATACTGAGAAATACTCTGTCATGCGTGCTATGCGTGCTATTGATCGCTCGGATGTGGTCTTAATGGTCATCAATGCGGAAGAAGGTATCCGTGAATACGACAAGCGTATTGCAGGATTTGCCCATGAAGCTGGTAAAGGATGATTATCGTTGTCAATAAGTGGGACACGCTTGAAAAAGACAACCATACTATGAAAAACTGGGAAGAAGATATCCGTGAGCAGTTCCAATACTTGCCTTACGCCCCGATTATCTTTGTATCAGCCTTGACCAAGCAACGTCTCCACAAACTTCCTGAGATGATTAAGCAAATCAGCGAAAGTCAAAATACACGTATTCCATCAGCTGTCTTGAACGATGTGATTATGGATGCTATTGCCATCAACCCAACACCGACAGACAAAGGAAAACGTCTCAAGATTTTCTATGCGACCCAAGTGGCAACCAAACCACCAACCTTTGTTATCTTTGTCAACGAAGAAGAACTTATGCACTTTTCTTACCTGCGTTTCTTGGAAAATCAAATCCGCAAGGCCTTTGTCTTTGAGGGAACTCCAATCCATCTCATCGCAAGAAAACGTAAATAAAAAAGTAGAATCTGGAATGACATTTCCAGATTTTTTGATAGAATGAAGGTAAAGAAAGCGCTAACAAAGAGAGGTGTCGATAATGAAACTGTCGTTTAATCAATTGATACTCTTATTTCCTTGTTTTTACTTTTTCTATTGGATAGACAATGCTGATAGAAACAGTAAGTTTTTCCCCATCTTCTACTATTTTTACTGGATTTATATTTCCCTTTTAGCTCTGTTTAGCTTGGATATGACAATTTTTTCATTCTTATTTTTCCCTTTTGTTCTAAATCATGAATCAGATGCTAGTACTTGGGGTGTTTGGTTGCTTTTGATAGTCTTATCTCTAGGCAGTGACTGGTTAGACTATATCTTTTTCAAAAACATGTTTCGCTTGAGACGGGAACTAGGACAATCTAAAGGCGAAAGGCATTGATTTATATGGTTTTTATTGATAGGAGGTAGCTTATGGCACATCTAAAATCATTTATTACACGCTATTCTAAGGTCTATATTGGTTTAGTTCTGTTGATCTGGATTGCTTTCTTCTTTGTTCCTTGGGATAAACCAGTTCTGGGAATATCTATCAATCTCTTAATCATGCAGAAAGTTTTACTAGTTTTTGGAATTCTGTCCATTTTGATGGCCTTGCTGTCCAAGAAAGTCAGTCTCTTTGTTTTTGGACTTATCTGTTGTCTTTCTTTTTGGATAAATCTATTTATCCTATTTGCTATTTTGCCGATTTTTGGCAATTAAAGTATCATAAAAATCAGAGAGGTTAGCTTGGAAACTAGCCTCTTTTTCCTTTTCAAAATGGGGATTCTTCCTTGAAAATAATCAGTAATTGTGCTAAAATTAAAAGAACATTCTAAAATATTCGGAATTTAAAGTAAGGAAAAACATGGCTAATATTTTAAAAACAATTATCGAAAATGATAAAGGAGAAATCCGTCGTCTGGAAAAGATGGCTGACAAGGTTTTCAAATACGAAGACCAAATGGCTGCTTTGACAGATGACCAACTAAAAGCAAAAACAGTTGAATTTAAAGAACGTTATCAAAATGGAGAATCACTGGATTCATTGCTTTATGAAGCATTTGCGGTTGTCCGTGAAGGTGCTAAACGTGTCCTAGGTCTCTTCCCTTATAAGGTTCAGGTTATGGGGGGAATCGTTCTTCATCATGGTGACGTGCCAGAAATGCGTACAGGGGAAGGGAAAACCTTGACTGCGACTATGCCGGTATACCTCAATGCTCTTTCAGGTAAAGGGGTTCACGTAGTTACGGTTAACGAATACCTCTCAGAACGTGACGCGACTGAGATGGGAGAATTGTACTCATGGCTTGGTTTGTCAGTAGGAATTAACTTGGCTGCCAAATCTCCAATGGAGAAAAAAGAAGCCTATGAGTGTGATATTACCTACTCAACCAACTCAGAAATCGGATTTGACTACCTTCGTGATAACATGGTCGTTCGCGCTGAAAACATGGTACAACGTCCGCTTAACTATGCCTTGGTCGATGAGGTTGACTCAATCTTGATTGACGAGGCGCGTACACCTTTGATCGTATCAGGTGCTAACGCAGTTGAAACTAGTCAGTTGTATCACATGGCAGACCACTATGTAAAATCTTTGGACAAAGACGACTACATCATCGATGTGCAGTCTAAAACTATTGGTTTGTCTGATTCAGGGATTGACAAGGCTGAAAGCTACTTCAAACTTGAAAACCTCTATGACATCGAAAACGTAGCTCTGACTCACTTTATCGATAACGCCCTTCGTGCCAACTACATCATGCTTCTCGATATTGACTATGTGGTGAGCGAAGAGCAAGAAATCTTGATTGTTGACCAATTTACAGGTCGTACCATGGAAGGTCGTCGTTATTCTGATGGATTGCACCAAGCTATTGAAGCCAAAGAAGGTGTGCCAATTCAGGATGAAACCAAGACATCTGCCTCAATCACTTACCAAAACCTTTTCCGTATGTACAAGAAATTGTCTGGTATGACAGGTACAGGTAAGACTGAGGAAGAAGAATTCCGTGAAATCTACAACATTCGTGTTATTCCAATTCCAACCAACCGTCCTGTTCAACGTATTGACCACTCAGACCTTCTTTATGCAAGTATCGAGGCTAAGTTTAAGGCGGTTGTCGAAGACGTTAAGGTTCGTTACCAAAAAGGTCAGCCTGTCTTGGTTGGTACAGTAGCGGTTGAAACCAGTGATTACATTTCTAAGAAATTGGTCGCAGCTGGCGTTCCTCACGAAGTCTTAAATGCTAAAAACCACTATAAAGAAGCCCAAATCATCATGAATGCTGGTCAACGTGGTGCTGTTACTATCGCAACAAACATGGCGGGTCGTGGTACTGACATCAAGCTTGGTGAAGGGGTTCGTGAACTTGGAGGACTTTGTGTTATTGGTACAGAACGCCATGAAAGCCGTCGTATTGATAACCAGCTTCGTGGACGTTCAGGTCGTCAAGGAGACCCAGGTGAGTCACAATTCTACCTCTCTCTTGAAGATGACTTGATGAAACGTTTTGGTTCTGAACGCTTGAAGGGAATCTTTGAACGCTTGAACATGTCTGAAGAGGCCATTGAGTCTCGTATGTTGACACGTCAGGTTGAAGCAGCGCAAAAACGTGTCGAAGGAAATAACTACGATACCCGTAAACAAGTCCTTCAATACGATGATGTCATGCGTGAACAACGTGAGATTATCTATGCTCAACGTTACGATGTCATCACTGCAGACCGTGACTTGGCACCTGAAATCCATTCTATGATCAAACGCACGATTGGTCGTGTCGTTGATGGTCATGCGCGTGCGAAACAAGATGAAAAACTAGAAGCAATTTTGAACTTTGCTAAGTACAACTTGCTTCCAGAAGATTCGATTTCAATCGAAGACTTGTCAGGCTTGTCTGATAAGGCTATTAAGGAAGAGCTCTTCCAACGTGCCTTGCAAGTTTACGATAGTCAGGTTTCAAAACTACGCGATGAAGAAGCAGTTAAAGAATTCCAAAAAGTCTTGATTCTACGAGTGGTGGATAACAAGTGGACAGATCATATCGATGCCCTTGATCAATTGCGTAACGCGGTTGGACTTCGTGGCTATGCTCAGAACAACCCTGTTGTTGAGTATCAGGCAGAAGGTTTCCGTATGTTTAATGACATGATTGGTTCGATTGAGTTTGATGTGACGCGCTTGATGATGAAAGCACAAATTCATGAACAAGAAAGACCACAAGCAGAACACCATATCAGTACAACAGCGACTCGTAATATCGCTGCCCACCAAGCAAATATACCAGAAGATTTGGATTTGAGTCAGATTGGACGGAATGAACTTTGCCCATGTGGTTCTGGTAAGAAGTTTAAAAACTGTCACGGTAAAAGACAATAAAATGAGATAGTTTAGAGGCGGATACCTTGTGAAAAGTAAATTTTTACTTGGTATCCGTTTGCTTTATAAGGAGATGAGTTATGGTATTTACAGCAAAAAGTCCTAAAATTAATATTGAAGAAGTTCGTGCCTTATCAAAATTAGAAGGCCAAGCTTTGGAGAGAAAATCTCAGCGAGATCAAGAGCTAGAAGCCATTATACGTGGAGAAGACCAGCGGATTCTCTTGGTAATCGGGCCATGCTCATCTGACAATGAAGAAGCTGTTCTTGAGTACGCTAAGCGTTTGGCAGCTTTGCAAGAAGAAGTGGCAGACCGTATCTTTATGGTTATGCGTGTTTATACTGCCAAACCCCGTACCAACGGAGATGGCTATAAGGGCTTGATTCACCAGCCTAATGCGACAGAAGCCCCTAGCCTCATCAACGGAATCAAAGCCGTTCGACATCTTCATTATCGTGTCATCACGGAAACAGGTATGACTACTGCTGATGAAATGCTTTATCCTGAAAATCTACCGCTGGTAGATGATTTGATTTCTTACATGGCAGTTGGTGCCCGTTCGGTTGAAGACCAGCAACACCGCTTTGTGGCAAGTGGGGCAGATTTCGCGACTGGGTTTAAAAATCCAACCTCTGGAAATCTCAATGTCATGTTTAATGGGATTTATGCTGCTCAAAACAAACAAAGCTTCCTTTTCTTAGGAAAAGAAGTGGAAACAACTGGGAACCCGCTTTCGCACGCCATTCTTCGTGGAGCGATCAATGAGTATGGTAAGAATATTCCCAACTACTACTATGATAATTTGATGGATACCATTGTCCAGTATGAGAAAATGGGCTTGGAAAATCCTTTTATCATTGTGGACACCAATCATGACAACTCTGGTAAGCAATACATGGACCAGATTCGAATTGTCCGCCAGACCTTGATTAACCGTGATTGGAATGAAAAAATCAAGCAGTACGTTCGTGGCTTTATGATTGAGTCTTATCTAGAAGACGGCCGTCAAAACGAACCGGAAGTATTTGGCAAGTCTATCACGGACCTTGCCTGGGCTGGGAAAATACGGAAGCCCTCGTCAGAGAAATCTACCAAACGCTAGGAGAATAGTATGGCATTTATTGAAAAAGGTCAAGAAATCGATATTGAAGCAATCAAGGCAGAAACCCAATTGTCTGCGGAAGCCTTGCGATTAAAGGAGCGTCGTGATAGAGAATTGGCAGACATTATTTCAGGAGAAGATGACCGTATCCTTTTGGTGATTGGTCCTTGCTCTTCTGATAATGAAGAGGCTGTCTTGGAATATGCTCGCCGTTTATCCGCCTTGCAAAAGAAGGTGGCGGACAAGATTTTCATGGTTATGCGTGTTTATACAGCTAAACCTCGTACCAATGGAGACGGCTATAAAGGGTTGGTTCACCAACCAGATACTTCTAAGGCTCCAAGCCTGATTAACGGCTTGCAGGCTGTGCGCCAGTTGCACTACCGCGTGATTACAGAGACTGGTTTGACAACGGCAGACGAGATGCTTTATCCGTCAAATCTGGTCTTGGTAGATGATTTGGTCAGCTACCATGCTGTGGGGGCTCGTTCTGTAGAAGACCAAGAACACCGTTTTGTGGCTTCAGGGATTGATGCACCGGTCGGGATGAAAAATCCAACCTCAGGAAATCTTGGGGTTATGTTTAACGGTATCTATGCCGCTCAGAACAAACAGACTTTCCTCTTCCATGGTCAAGAAGTTGAGACTTCAGGAAATCCCTTGGCCCACGTCATCCTTCGTGGCGCAGTCAATGAATATGGGAAAAATGAGCCTAACTTTTACTATGAAACCTTGCTAAATGCCATTGAGCGCTATGAAGCCATGGGACTTGAAAATCCCTTTATCCTCATCGACACCAACCATGATAACTCAGGCAAGCAATATATGGAGCAGATTCGAATTGTTCGCCAGACTTTGCAAAATCGTGATTGGAATGAGAAGATTAAAAAGACGGTTCGAGGCTTTATGATTGAATCCTACCTAGCAGATGGTCGTCAAAACCAACCAGAGGTCTTTGGTTGCTCCATTACCGATCCTTGCCTAGGTTGGGAAAATACAGAGGCCTTGGTACAAGAGATTTATGCTACCTTGACAAAATAAGTGAAAAGGATGGAGTTGGGGAATCTCAACTCCTTTTGATGAGAATGATAGTTGGACACGGAATTGACATCGAAGAATTGGCTTCGATAGAAAGCGCAGTTACACGACATGAAGGATTTGCTAAGCGCGTACTGACCGCTAAGGAAATGGAGCGCTTCACCAGTCTTAAAGGGCGCAGGCAGATTGAATATTTGGCTGGTCGCTGGTCGGCTAAAGAAGCCTTTTCCAAGGCTATGGGAACGGGCATTGGCAAGCTCGGTTTTCAGGATTTGGAAGTCTTGAACAATGAACGCGGGGCGCCTTATTTTAGTCAGTCACCATTTTCAGGAAAGATTTGGCTGTCTATCAGCCACACAGATCAGTTTGTGACAGCCAGTGTCATTTTGGAGGAAAATCATGAAAGCTAGTCCACATAGACCAACCAAGGCTCTGATTCATCTGGGAGCTATTCGACAAAATATTCAACAAATGGGGGCTCATATCCCTGAAGGAACGCTCAAATTTGCAGTAGTCAAGGCTAATGCCTATGGGCATGGGGCTGTTGCTGTTGCGACGGCGATTCAGGATGAAGTTGATGGTTTTTGCGTTTCCAATATTGATGAGGCTATTGAACTCAGACAAGCTGGACTCAGCAAGAAAATCCTCATTTTAGGAGTTTCTGACATCGAAGCTGTTGCTCTAGCTAAAGAATACGACATCACCTTGACTGTGGCTGGACTGGAGTGGATTCAAGCACTCTTATCTAGTGAGGAAAACCTAGCAGGTTTAACAGTCCATCTCAAGATTGACTCAGGAATGGGACGAATTGGTTTTCGAGAGGCTAGTGAAGCTGGGCAGGCTCAAGACTTGCTCCAACAACATGGTGCTCGTGTTGAAGGGATTTTTACCCACTTTGCTACTGCAGACGAGAAATCAGATGACTACTTTAATACCCAGTTAGAACGGTTTAAAACTATTTTAGCTAGTATGAAGGAAGTTCCAGAGCTGATACATGCCAGCAATTCGGCAACGACCCTTTGGCATGCAGAGACTATTTTCAATGCGGTTCGTATGGGAGATGCTATGTATGGTCTTAACCCTAGCGGAGAAGTCTTGGACTTGCCCTATGACTTGAAACCAGCCTTGACCTTGGAGTCTGCTTTAGTTCATGTTAAGACAGTTCCAGCTGGAGCTTGCATGGGCTATGGAGCTACTTATCAGGCGGATAGTGAGCAAGTCATCGCGACCGTGCCAATCGGCTATGCGGATGGTTGGACACGAGATATGCAAAATTTCGCTGTCTTGGTAGATGGGCAAGCTTGCCCAATTGTTGGGCGGGTTTCTATGGACCAAATCACCATTCGTCTGCCTAAGCTTTATCCGCTAGGAACAAAGGTAACCTTGATTGGTTCTAACGGAGGCAAGGAGATCACAGCTACTCAGGTAGCGACCTACCGTGGAACCATTAACTATGAGGTAGTTTGTCTTCTCAGCGATCGCATTCCGAGAGAATATTATTAGAAAAGAAAGGAGTGGAGCATGAATCTACATCAACCCTTGCATGTCTTACCTGGTGTGGGACCAAAGTCAGCAGAAAAATATGCCAAACTAGGAATTGAAAATTTGCAAGACCTCTTGCTCTACTTTCCTTTCCGTTATGAAGACTTCAAAACCAAGCAAGTATTGGAACTAGAAGACGGTGAGAAGGCGGTTCTTTCTGGTCAAGTCGTGACTCCTGCTAGTGTCCAGTATTATGGTTTCAAGCGCAATCGTCTGCGCTTTAGCCTCAAGCAGGGAGAAGTCGTTTTTGCGGTGAATTTCTTTAATCAGCCCTATCTGGCTGACAAGATAGAGTTGGGAGCAACCCTTGCTGTTTTTGGAAAATGGGACCGCGCCAAGGCTAGTCTGACAGGGATGAAAGTCCTAGCTCAGGTGGAAGATGACCTCCAACCTGTCTATCGCTTGGCTCAGGGAATCAGTCAAGCCAGTCTGGTAAAGGTCATTAAGACGGCTTTTGATCAGGGACTGGACCTCTTGATTGAGGAAAATCTTCCCCAGTCTTTGCTGGACAAATACAAACTCATGTCCCGTTGTCAGGCAGTTCGTGCTATGCATTTCCCTAAGGATTTGGCAGAATACAAGCAGGCCCTTCGCCGTATCAAGTTTGAGGAACTCTTTTACTTCCAAATGCAATTGCAGACGCTTAAGTCTGAAAATAGAGTTCAGGGAAGCGGTCTTGTTCTGAATTGGTCTCAGGAAAAGGTGACAGCTGTCAAAGAAAGCTTGCCATTTGCCTTGACTCAAGCTCAGGAAAAGAGTTTGCAGGAAATTTTAACCGATATGAAGTCGGACCACCACATGAATCGTCTTTTGCAAGGGGATGTGGGGAGCGGGAAAACGGTAGTCGCTGGCTTGGCTATGTATGCGGCAGTGACGGCTGGCTACCAAGCAGCCCTCATGGTACCGACAGAAATTCTTGCAGAGCAACATTTTGAGAGTTTGAAGAGTCTCTTCCCAGACCTAAAACTTGCTCTCTTGACAGGTTCCTTGAAAGCTGCAGAAAAGAGAGAAGTCTTGGAGACAATTGCCAAGGGTGAGGCTGATTTGATTATTGGAACCCACGCTCTGATTCAGGATGGGGTGGATTATAATCGCCTGGGCTTGATTATCATCGATGAGCAGCACCGTTTTGGTGTGGGGCAAAGGCGTATTTTACGGGAAAAAGGAGACAATCCAGATGTCCTCATGATGACGGCGACTCCCATACCACGAACCTTGGCTATCACAGCCTTTGGAGATATGGATGTTTCCATTATTGACCAGATGCCAGCAGGACGAAAGCCTATTGTGACACGCTGGATCAAGCATGAGCAACTACCTCAGGTCTTGACTTGGTTAGAGGGGGAAATCCAAAAAGGTTCACAAGCCTATGTCATCTCTCCTTTGATTGAAGAATCAGAAGCTCTGGATTTGAAAAATGCCATTGCCTTATCAGAGGAATTGACGGCTCATTTTGCTGGTAAGGCAGAGGTGGCTCTTCTACATGGTAAGATGAAGAGTGACGAAAAAGACCAGATTATGCAGGAGTTCAAAGAGAGAAAAACGGATATTCTGGTTTCGACAACGGTTATCGAGGTTGGGGTTAATGTTCCAAATGCGGCAGTTATGATTATCATGGATGCCGATCGCTTCGGGCTTAGCCAACTTCACCAGCTCAGAGGTCGTGTCGGTCGGGGAGACAAGCAGTCCTATGCTGTTCTCATTGCCAATCCTAAGACTGATTCTGGGAAAGACCGCATGCGCATCATGACAGAAACCACCAATGGTTTTGTCCTTGCGGAGGAAGATTTGAAAATGCGTGGTTCAGGTGAGATTTTTGGAACCAGACAGTCAGGTCTCCCAGAGTTCCAAGTGGCTGATATTATCGAAGATTTTCCGATTTTAGAAGAAGCCAGAAAGGTTGCTAGCTACATCAGTTCGATAGAAGCTTGGCAAGAGGATCCAGAATGGCGCATGATTGCCCTTCATTTGGAAAAGAAAGAACATCTAGATTAAGCTTTCTCTAAGGAAATCTTAAGCTAGCTTTTAGGTTAGCCCCTTATACTAGAGTCATCAAAAAGAAATGAGGACTCTCACATGACCGTAACGATTAAAGTAAATTACCAAACTACTTTCCAAAAGAAGGAAGCAAAAAATTAAGATTGAGCAGAAGAAGAAAGAGCGAAAATGCTCTTTTTTCATTTCTAAAACTACTTTCAGTCGATAGGTTTGAGGGAGAAAATCTAAAATCTCTTTCTATTTACTCTTCTTTCTTGCATTGCTTTTCTAGATATGCTACATTGGTGGTAGCGATTACAAAAAAGAAGGAGTATGTTATGAAAAATCCAGCTTTATTAGAAGAAATTAAGACCTATCTAGGAAGGGACGAGGTTCCAGAAGACTTTGATGCTTTCTGGGATGAGGAAGTGAAAAAAGTTTCCACTCTTCCAGCCTACCAGTTGGAGGAAAGAGATTTCCATATTTCTCAAGTCAAGTGCTATGAGCTCACTTTTGAAGGAAGCAAGGAAGGCAAGGTCTATGCACGCGTCGTTCTTCCAAAGAGTGAGGAGAAGGTTCCGATAATCTTCCATTTCCATGGTTATATGGGGCGTGGCTGGGACTGGACTGACATGTTGGCCTTTACTGTAGCTGGTTATGGTGTTGTGTCTATGGATGTGCGTGGTCAATCAGGTTATTCTCAAGATGGTTTACGCTCACCTCTGGGCAATACTGTGAAAGGGCACATTATCCGGGGCGCAGTGGAAGGACGAGACCAGCTCTTTTATAAGGATGTTTATCTGGACATTTACCAGTTGATCGAAATTGTTGCTAGTCTGCCTGAGGTAGATGAGAAGCGCCTTTCTAGCTATGGTGCGTCGCAAGGAGGGGCTCTAGCCTTGGTTGCGGCGGCGCTTAATCCTCGAATTGAGAAAACTGTTGCCATCTATCCTTTCTTGTCAGACTTCAGACGGGTGCTTGAGATTGGTAATACTAGCGAGGCTTACGACGAACTTTTTCGTTATTTCAAGTTTCACGATCCCTTCCACGAAACTGAGGAGGAAATCATGGCGACCCTTGCTTATATCGATGTGAAAAATCTTGCCCATCGTATCAAGGGTGAGGTTAAAATGATTACGGGCTTGGACGACGATGTTTGCTACCCTATTACCCAGTTTGCGATTTACAACCGTCTGACCTGCGATAAGGCCTATCGCATCATGCCTGAGTATGCCCATGAAGCTATGAATGTTTTTGTCAATGACCAAGTCTATAACTGGCTATGTGGTAGTGAGATTTCTTTTAAGTATATAAAGTGATGAATGAGAGAGCCCAGTAGCTCTCTTTTTGTTATAAATATTGAAAGTACTTTTAAAAATATTAAAATATTAAAATATTACTGAAAGTAAAATCTATTCTATCGCAAGCTCGAGATAAACCTATGACTTTATTGTATAATAAAGAAAAAGTCTCTAGGAAAGGAGTGAAAGAGCTACTATTTGGACTGCAGCTAGCTAAATATTGAAAGAGAGAAGGAGAGGAACTCTCGTTTATTAATTACTTTCTTGTGTTTTCCTATGGTGGGGAGTAAAAATTTTAAAACAAAAAGAAAGCGCTTTATTTTTGGTGATATTGAAAGGTAGAAAGATGAATCAGAAGAATTTTGACAGAAAACAAAGATATGGTATTCGTAAATTTGCAGTGGGTGTAGCCTCTGTAACCATTGGTGCAGTGGTGTTTGGAGTAAACCCTGTATTGGCAAATGAACAAGGAAACTCAACTGTAACCGCTGCTGAAAATAATAATCAAGGTTTATCAGAATTACCAAAAGAAGCTTCTTCAGGAAGTCTTGCAAATTTAGATAGTGAATTAGCTGGAAAATTGGCAACAGCGAAAGATAATGGTGTGGAAGTTGACCAGGATAAGTTGAAGAAAAATGAGACTGCTGAAGCAGAGACAACCACTCCAACAAATACACCTGCAGCTGACAATACACCAGCTCCTGCTGATAAACCAGAAACAGATTCTGCAACTACAGAAGCAAGTAACAAGGAGCAAAATAAAGAAGAAGAGGGAGTACTTCCTCGAGATTATTATGCTAGAGACATCGCAAATGCAACTCCAGTAGTAGAAAAAGAAGATGTTGAAACAAATTCGGAAAATGGTCAGCGTGTAGACCTAGCCAGTGAATTAGATACATTGAAGAAACTTCAAAATGCGACCATTCATATGGAATTCAAGCCAGATGCCAAAGCTCCAGCATTTTATAATCTATTCTCAGTGTCTAGTGATAAGAAAAAAGATGAGTACTTCACAATGGCTGTTCTCAATAATACAGCATTAATTGAGGGGCGTGATGCAAATGGAGCACAATTTTATGATAAATATACGGATGCTCCATTACAAGTACGTCCTGGCCAGTGGAATTCAGTAACTTTCACAGTTGAAAAACCGACAGAAGAATTACCTAGTGGTCGAGTGCGCCTCTACGTGAACGGTGTATTATCTCGAACAAGTCTGAAATCTGGTCACTTTATCAAAGATATGCCAGATGTAACCCATGCTCAAATCGGAGCAACCAAGCGTGCTAGTAATACTGTTTGGGGATCCAATCTACAAGTTAGGAACCTGACTGTCTATGATCGTGCTTTAACACCAGATGAAGTTCAAACACGGAGTCAACTGTTTGAAAGAGGTGATTTGGAAAAGAAACTTCCTGAAGGTGCGAAAATATCAGAGAAAGAAGATGTTTTTGAAGGCGGAATGCATAACCAACCAAATAAAGATGGGATCAAGAGTTATCGTATTCCTGCACTTCTTAAGACAGATAAAGGTACTCTGATTGCTGGTGCAGATGAGCGTCGTCTTCATTCAAGTGACTGGGGCGATATCGGCATGGTCGTTAGACGAAGTGAGGATAAGGGGAAGACATGGAGCGACCGAGTAACGATTACAAATTTACGAGACAATCCAAAAGCTTCTGATCCATCAATCGGTTCACCAGTGAACATCGATATGGTTTTGGTTCAAGATCCTGAAACAAAACGAATTTTTTCTATCTATGATATGTTCCCAGAAGGGAAAGGAATCTTTGGGATGGCTGATCAAAGAGAAGAAGCCTATAAACAAATCGATGGCAAAACTTATCAAATTCTCTATAAAGAAGGCGAAGACGGCTCCTATACAATACGTGAAAATGGCACAGTTTATACCCCAGATGGGAAACCAACAGATTATCGTGTTGTAGTAGATCCGGTGAAACCATCTTATAGTGATAAGGGTGATTTATATCAAGGGGATCAACTATTAGGAAATATTTATTTCACAAGCAATAAAACATCTCCATTTAGAGTCGCTAAAGATTCTTATCTATGGATGTCTTATAGTGATGATGATGGTAAGACTTGGTCAGCTCCTCAAGATATTACTCCGATGGTCAAAGCCGATTGGATGAAATTCTTAGGTGTGGGGCCTGGAGTGGGGATTACCCTTCGTACTGGACCACATAAAGGTCGAATCGTCGTTCCTGTTTATACGACCAACCGGGCTAATCACCTCAATGGTTCTCAATCATCTCGAATCATATACTCAGACGACCATGGTAAGACTTGGCATATGGGTGGTGGTGTTAACGACCATCGTACACTTTATGATGGTACAGTAGTCGATTCAAGTACCATGAGCAATTATTATGCTCAAAATACGGAATCTTCTGTTGTTCAGTTAAACAATGGGGACCTCAAACTCTTTATGCGTGGTTTGACTGAAGATCTACAGGTTGCGACCAGTCATGATGGTGGTCTAACTTGGGACAATAACGTTGATCGCTATGATGTGCCAGATGTTTATGTTCAAATGGCCGCGACTCATACGGTTCAAAATGGTAAAGAGTATATTCTCTTGGCGAATGCGAACGGTCCAGGTCGTAAAAATGGTTATATTCGAGTGGCTCGTGTTGAAGAAGATGGCCAGTTAACTTGGCTGCACCATCATTTGATTCAGGAAGGTGAATATGCTTATAACTCTCTTCAACAAATTGGACCAGATGAATATGGACTTTTATATGAGCACCATGCTCCAGGGGGTGTTCCATATACACTTTCCTTCAAGAAATTCAACTGGGATTTCTTGACCAAGGAAAGAATTTCTCCTAAAGAAGCAAAAGTAAAATATGCTATTCAAAAATGGCCAGGTATTATTGCGATGGAGTTTGATTCGGAAGTATTGGTAAATAAGGCTCCGACCCTTCAGTTGGCAAATGGTAAAACGGCAACCTTCATGACTCAGTACGATCCCAAAACTCTCTTATTTACAGTGAATCCAGAGGACATGGGTCAAAGAATTACAGGTCTGGCAGAAGGTGCAATTGAAAGTATGCACAATTTACCAGTCTCTTTAGCTGGATCTAAATTAAGCGATGGTATAAATGGAAGTGAAGCTGCGATAAATGAAGTTCCAGAATTTACAGGTGGAGTTAATGGCGTTGAGGCTGCAGTAACTGAAGAAGCTCCTGAATATACAGGTCCATTGGCAACAGTGGAGAAGAACCAGCACCAACAGTAGAAAAACCGGAGTTTACAGGTGGAGTGAATGGAGTAGAAGCTCTTGTAACAGAAATTCCTGAATACACAGGTCCCTTAGCAACAGTAGGAGAAGAACCAGCACCAACAGTAGAAAAACCGGAATTCAAAGGGGGCGTAAATTCAGTTCTAGCAGCTTCAAATGAGGTTCCGGAATATAGAGGTGGTGCTAACTTTGTCTTGGCAGCTTCAAATGCTCTTCCTGAGTATAAAGGAGGTGTCAATGGAGCTGAGGCAGCAATCCATGAAGTGCCAGAGTACAAGGGAGAAACCAAACCAGTCTTAGCAGTTGCAAACGAACGTCCAGCTAAGAAGTTATCTCTTGGACAAGGTGCTACTTATCAAGCACCAGCAGCTAAACAAAACGAGCTACCAAATACTGGAAGCAAAGAAAATACAACCTTTATTTCTCTTGGATTAGTGGCAGGTCTCTTATCTATCTTGACATTTGGGAAGAAACGAAAAGAGGACTAGATTAGGTCTTGAATAAAATGAATTTAGCTCATCGTTAATGATAAAAGAGATGGCCCATTTGAAAGATGGCTATCTCTTTTTATCATTTTATAAGGTAAGTGAACAGAAAATAAGACGGAGCTGAAACTACTTTCAGAAACGGCTGTTCTATAAAATACTTTTGAAACTGAAATCTATTCTATTACAAAATATTGAAAGCGCTTAACAAATGGTATATAATGAACTCATAAGAACAAAGAAAAGGAGGAAAGAGGATGCCACAGATTACTAAAGAAGCCTTGATTGCACAAATCAAAGATGGAATCATCGTTTCTTGTCAGGCCCTTCCTCACGAACCGCTTTATACAGAAGCGGGAGGAGTCATTCCCTTGCTGGTCAAAGCGGCTGAGCAAGGTGGAGCAGTCGGTATTCGAGCAAATAGTGTTCGCGATATCAAGGAAATCAAGGAGGTTACCAACCTTCCAATCATTGGGATAATTAAACGAGATTATCCACCGCAAGAACCCTTCATCACTGCCACTATGAAAGAAGTTGATGAATTAGCAGAACTCGACATAGAAGTGATTGCTCTGGATTGTACCAAGCGTGAACGCTACGATGGTTTAGAGATTCAAGACTTTATTCGTCAGGTTAAGGAGAAATATCCTAACCAGCTCTTGATGGCTGATACAAGTATTTTCGAAGAAGGCCTAGCAGCTGTTGAAGCAGGAATTGACTTTGTCGGAACAACTTTATCAGGATACACATCTTACAGTCCAAAAGTGGATGGTCCCGATTTTGAATTAATCAAAAAACTCTGTGATGCTGGCGTGGATGTCATTGCAGAAGGAAAAATTCATACACCTGAACAAGCCAAACAAATCCTGGGATATGGAGTGCGAGGTATCGTTGTTGGTGGCGCTATTACTAGACCAAAAGAGATTACAGAACGCTTCGTTGCTGGTCTTAAATAACACAATTTAAAAGCAGAGGAGAGTGGTGAATGCGTCGGATGAAATAAAAACGTATACAAATGCAATCTTACTCATTATCCAATATGGATACGCTTATCAATTAGGAGAATACAAATGAAATTTAGAAAACTAGCTTGTACAGTACTTGCGGGTGCTGCGATTCTTGGCCTTGCTGCATGTGGTAACTCTGGTGGAAGTAAAGATGCTGGAAAATCTGGTAGCGATAGTGGAAAAACAGAAATCACTTGGTGGGCATTCCCAGTCTTCACTCAAGAAAAAACTGGTGACGGTGTTGGAACATATGAAAAATCAATCATCGAAGCGTTTGAAAAAGCAAATCCAGATGTAAAAGTGAAATTGGAAACCATTGACTTCAAGTCAGGTCCTGAAAAAATCACAACAGCTATCGAAGCTGGAACAGCTCCAGACGTTCTTTTTGATGCACCAGGACGTATCATCCAATACGGTAAAAATGGTAAATTGGCTGAGTTGAATGATCTCTTCACAGATGAATTCGTCAAAGATGTTAACAACGAAAACATTGTACAAGCAAGTAAAGCTGGAGACAAAGCTTACATGTATCCAATCAGTTCAGCACCATTCTACATGGCTATGAACAAGAAAATGTTGGAAGAAGCTGGAGTTGCAAACCTTGTAAAAGAAGGTTGGACAACTGATGATTTTGAAAAAGTTTTGAAAGCGCTTAAAGATAAAGGATATACACCAGGTTCATTGTTCAGTTCTGGTCAAGGGGGAGACCAAGGAACACGTGCCTTCATCTCAAACCTTTACGGCGGTTCTGTAACAGATAAAGATGTAACAAAATATACAACTGATGATCCTAAATTCGTCAAAGGTCTTGAAAAAGCAGCTAGCTGGATTAAAGACGGTTTGTTGAACAATGGTTCACAATTTGACGGTGGAGCAGATATCCAAAACTTTGCCAACGGTCAAACTTCATACACAATCCTTTGGGCACCATCTCAAAATGGTATCCAAGCTAAACTCTTGGAGGCAAGTAAAGTAGAAGTGGTAGAAGTACCATTCCCATCAGATTCAGGTAAACCAGCTCTTGAATACCTTGTAAACGGATTTGCAGTATTCAACAACAAAGACGAGAAGAAAGTTGCAGCATCTAAGAAATTCGTTCAATTCATCGCGGACGATAAAGAATGGGGTCCAAAAGACGTTGTTCGTACAGGTGCCTTCCCAGTTCGTACATCATTTGGCAAACTTTATGATGACAAACGTATGGAAACAATCAGTGGTTGGACTAAATACTACTCACCATACTACAACACTATTAATGGTTTTGCTGAAATGAGAACACTTTGGTTCCCAATGTTGCAATCTGTATCAAATGGTGACGAAAAACCAGCGGATGCTTTGAAAGCCTTCACTGAAAAAGCTAACGAAACAATTAAAAAAGCTACAAAACAATAAGCGCTAATACTCAATGAAAATCAAAGAGCAAACTAGGAAGCTAGCCGCAGGCTGTACTTAAGTACGGCAAGGCAACGCTGACGTGGTTTGAATTCGATTTTCGAAGAGTATAAATCAGATTGATTCCTCCCTTTTCCCCGTGCATAGTCTATGTAAGAAAAGGGAGGATTTTGTTTGAAATGGTAGGAACTGTCACGAAATTAAAATGAAGTTCTTACATAAGCGAATCTTAAAAAATTTCATTTTGATTTTAAAACAGTTCAATAAAATCCAAAATATTCTATTAGTGAAAGAGAGGTGCCGACTGTGAAAGTCAATAAAATTCGTATGCGGGAAACAGTGATTTCCTACGCTTTCCTAGCACCAGTATTATTCTTCTTTGTCATCTTTGTATTGGCTCCTATGATTATGGGATTCATCACAAGTTTCTTTAACTACTCAATGACTAAATTTGAGTTTGTAGGCTTGGACAACTACATTCGCATGTTTAAAGACCCTGTCTTTATGAAGTCTTTGATCAATACCGTGATTCTGGTTATTGGATCTGTACCAGTTGTTGTTTTATTCTCACTCTTTGTAGCATCTCAGACCTATCATCAAAATGCCATTGCCCGTTCTTTCTATCGTTTCGTCTTCTTCCTTCCTGTAGTTACAGGTAGTGTTGCCGTAACGGTTGTATGGAAATGGATTTATGATCCACTATCAGGAATTCTAAACTTTGTCCTTAAGTCAAGCCACATCATCAGCCAAAACATTTCTTGGTTGGGAGATAAAAACTGGGCTTTGATGGCGATTATGATTATCCTTTTGACAACATCTGTTGGTCAGCCGATTATCCTTTATATCGCTGCCATGGGTAATATTGACAATTCACTGGTTGAAGCAGCGCGTGTTGATGGTGCGACTGAATTGCAAGTTTTCTGGAAGATTAAATGGCCTAGCTTCTTCCAACAACTCTTTACATTGCAATCATTACAACCATCAACTCATTCCAGTGTTTCGCCTTGATTCAGCTTTTAACTTCAGGTGGTCCAAACTACTCAACAAGTACACTTATGTACTACCTTTACGAAAAAGCCTTCCAATTGACAGAATACGGCTATGCCAACACAATCGGTGTCTTCTTGGCAGTCATGATCGCTATCGTAAGCTTTGTTCAATTTAAAGTACTTGGAAACGACGTAGAATACTAAAGAAAGGAGACAGCTATGCAATCTACACAAAAGAAACCTTTAACAGCTTTCACTGTTATTTCAACTATTATCTTGCTCTTGTTGACCGTGCTGTTCATCTTTCCATTCTACTGGATTTTGACAGGTGCCTTCAAATCACAGCCTGATACCATTATGATTCCGCCACAATGGTTCCCTAAAATGCCAACCATAGAGAACTTCCAACAACTCATGGTGCAAAACCCTGCTATGCAGTGGATGTGGAACTCTGTGTTTATCTCATTGGTAACCATGTTCTTAGTCTGTGCGACGTCATCTCTAGCAGGTTATGTATTGGCTAAAAAACGTTTCTATGGGCAACGCATTCTATTTGCCATCTTCATCGCTGCTATGGCGCTTCCAAAACAAGTTGTCCTTGTGCCATTGGTACGTATCGTCAACTTCATGGGAATTCATGATACTCTTTGGGCAGTTATCTTGCCTTTGATTGGATGGCCATTCGGGGTCTTCCTCATGAAACAATTCAGTGAAAATATTCCAACAGAGTTGCTTGAATCAGCTAAAATCGACGGTTGTGGTGAGATTCGTACTTTCTGGAGCGTAGCCTTCCCGATTGTGAAACCAGGATTTGCGGCTCTTGCAATCTTTACCTTCATCAATACATGGAATGACTACTTCATGCAGTTGGTAATGTTGACTTCACGTCAAAACTTGACCATCTCACTTGGGGTTGCAACCATGCAGGCCGAAATGGCAACCAACTATGGTTTGATTATGGCGGGTGCTGCTCTTGCAGCAGTGCCAATCGTAACAGTCTTCCTTGTCTTCCAAAAATCCTTCACTCAAGGTATTACTATGGGAGCGGTCAAAGGTTAAGAAAAGTAAACTGGTGTGTCAAGATTGCGGAAGTGGTCTTGACATGCTATGGAAATATAGAGGTTATAAGTGTCTACAAAATGTTGGGTATTTGCTTACCTTAGATATTTTGTTAGACACTTATCAACTTAAGAATGATTTTAGTTAACTATCAGAAACGAAGGAAACAGTATGATTTTTGACGATTTGAAAAACATCATCTTTTACAAAGGGATTCATCCCAATCTAGACAAGGCTATCGATTATCTCTACCAGCACCGTAAGGATTCTTTCGAATTAGGTAAGTATGAGATTGATGGGGACAAGGTCTTTCTAGTTGTTCAGGAAAATGTCCTCAATCAAGCTGAAAATGATCAATTTGAGCATCATCAGAACTATGCTGACTTGCATTTGCTGGTAGATGGGCATGAATATTCGAGCTACGGTTCACGTATCAAAGATGAAGCAGTAGCATTCGACGAAGCGAGTGACATTGGTTTTGTTCATTGTCATGAAAAATACCCACTCTTGTTGGGTTATCACAATTTTGCAATTTTCTTCCCAGGAGAACCACACCAGCCGAATGGCTATGCAGGTATGGAAGAGAAGGTTCGCAAATATCTCTTTAAAATTTTGATTGATTAAAAAATCAGGAGGAGCAAACATGGCACAAAAAGGAGTAAGCCTTATCAAGGCAGCATTTGATACAGACAACTTTCTCATGCGTTTTAGTGAAAAGGTCTTGGATATCGTCACAGCCAATCTTCTTTTTGTCGTTTCTTGTTTGCCCATCGTGACGATTGGAGTGGCTAAAATTAGCCTCTACGAGACCATGTTTGAGATTAAGAAGAGTAGACGTGTGCCTGTCTTTAAAATCTATCTAAGAGCTTTCAAGCAAAATCTGAAACTAGGTCTTCAGCTAGGTCTGCTTGAGTTGGGCATTGTTTTGTTGAGTCTTTTAGACCTCTATATCTTTTGGGGGCAGACAGCTATGCCTTTCCAAATGGTGAAAGCTATTTGTCTAGGCATTCTTATCTTCCTCACTATCGTGATGCTTGCTAGCTATCCAATCGCTGCGCGCTATGATTTAACTTGGAAAGAAGTGTTACAAAAAGGGCTGATCTTGGCAAGTTTTAACTTTCCTTGGTTCTTCCTCATGTTAGCCATTCTTATCCTCATTGTGATGGTTCTTTATCTGTCAGCCTTCAGTCTACTTTTAGGTGGTTCAGCCTTCCTACTTTTTGGATTTGGACTATTGGTCTTTATTCAGACTGGATTGATGGAGAAAATTTTCGCAAAATACCAATAGGATGGCTTGTTTCTGAAACTACTTTCAAACCATAAACATTTCAAAATTCAGATAGAAACTAAAATCTAAGTGTACACAAAATATTGAAAGCGTTTTTCACAAGGTGTATACTAAACACGTAAAGAATAAATCCTGCTTCTAGCAGAAAAAAAGAAATCTTAGGAGAAAATCTATGTCAGATTTAAAAAAATACGAAGGTGTCATTCCAGCCTTCTACGCATGTTATGATGATCAAGGAGAAGTAAGCCCAGAACGTACTCGTGCCTTGGTTCAATACTTCATTGATAAAGGTGTTCAAGGTCTCTATGTCAATGGTTCTTCTGGTGAATGTATCTACCAAAGTGTTGAAGACCGTAAATTGATTTTGGAAGAAGTCATGGCAGTTGCCAAAGGGAAATTGACCATCATCGCTCACGTAGCTTGTAACAATACCAAAGACAGTATGGAACTGGCTCGCCACGCAGAAAGATTGGGTGTAGATGCCATTGCAACGATTCCACCTATTTACTTCCGCTTGCCAGAATACTCAGTTGCTAAATACTGGAATGACATTAGTGCTGCAGCTCCAAACACAGACTACGTGATTTACAACATTCCTCAATTGGCAGGAGTTGCTTTGACTCCAAGTCTCTATACTGAAATGTTGAAGAATCCACGTGTTATCGGTGTTAAGAACTCTTCTATGCCAGTTCAAGATATCCAAACTTTTGTCAGCCTTGGTGGGGAAGACCATATCGTCTTTAACGGTCCAGATGAACAGTTCCTAGGTGGCCGCCTTATGGGTGCTAAAGCTGGTATAGGTGGTACTTATGGTGCTATGCCAGAACTCTTCTTGAAACTCAACCAATTGATTGCTGACAAAGACTTGGAAACAGCGCGTGAATTGCAGTACGCTATCAACGCTATCATTGGTAAACTCACTGCTGCACATGGCAATATGTACGGTGTCATCAAAGAGGTCTTGAAGCTCAATGAAGACTTGAATATTGGTTCTGTTCGTTCACCATTGACACCAGTGACTGAAGAAGATCGTCCAGTTGTAGAAGCAGCTGCAGCCTTGATTCGTGAAACCAAGGAGCGCTTCCTCTAATCCATAAGGAGGTATTTATGACACACTACGTTGCAATTGATATCGGTGGAACCAACATCAAATATGGTTTGATCGACCAAGAAGGCCAACTTATTGAATCGCATGAAATGCCAACAGAGGCGCATAAAGGTGGACCTCATATCTTACAAAAGACCAAAGATATCGTAGCCAGCTATTTAGAACAAGGCCCAGTAGCAGGTGTTGCTATTTCTTCTGCAGGAATGGTGGATCCTGACAAGGGTGAAATTTTCTATGCTGGGCCTCAAATCCCTAACTATGCAGGCACCCAGTTCAAGAAGGAAATCGAAACTAGCTTTAATATTCCTTGTGAGATTGAAAATGATGTCAACTGTGCAGGTCTTGCTGAGGCAGTATCCGGTTCAGGCAAGGGAGCGAGTGTGACACTTTGCTTGACCATTGGAACCGGTATCGGTGGTTGCTTGATTATGGATGGGAAAGTCTTCCATGGTTTTAGCAATTCAGCCTGCGAAGTCGGTTATATGCATATGCAGGATGGAGATTTCCAAGACTTGGCCTCTACGACAGCCTTGGTGGAGTATGTAGCAGCAGGTCATGGCGATTCAGTTGACCATTGGAATGGCCGACGCATCTTTAAGGAAGCCACTGAAGGAAACAAGATTTGTATGGCTGGTATTGACCGGATGGTAGATTACCTAGGAAAAGGTCTGGCAAATATTTGCTATGTGGCCAATCCAGAAGTGGTCATTCTAGGTGGGGGGATTATGGGTCAAGAGGCTATCCTCAAACCGAAAATCCGCACAGCCTTGAAGGCGGCCTTGGTACCAAGCCTAGCTGAAAAAACACGATTAGAATTTGCCCATCACCAAAACACAGCAGGAATGTTGGGTGCTTATTATCACTTTAAAACAAAACAATCCTAGTTTGGTTTAACCAAACTAGGATTTTCTGATCAAGTTCCCTTGACTTTCTTTATAATTATGAGATAATAAATAAAATATATAAAGGAGTTATATAAAATGGCTATAGCGAATTCAAGTAAAATTGTGACTTTCCAAGCTAATAGAGAATTGGTAAATGATGCCATGGAAGTGTTAAAAGAACAAAATCTCTCTCTTTCATCGGCACTCAGATTATTTTTAAAGAATGTTGCCGTAACAAATGAAGTAGATTTACTTAATGAAGAGGAATTAGAGAAGGAGTATTTGTTTAGGCAATTACAAGCAGAAGTTCAAGAAAGTTATGCCAAGATTGAGGCTGGAAATTACTTGACAGATGAGGATGTTGTGACACGCTATGAATTATAAAAAATATAGGATTTTGTATTCTCCTAGAGTGATTGATAGTCTGGATAAAATATATCAGTATATAGCAGAGGAAATCGGTTCTGTAGAGGCTGCGAGACGAAAAGTGGCGAGTATTAGAAAAGATATTAATCGGCTAGAAATTTTCCCCCAAGCTGGATTTGATGCCGATGAAAAATTTGGTAAGAAATTAGATTCTCGCTACCAAACGCGAGGATTGACCTTGAGTAAGGATTACATCGTATTATATGCAATTGTTGAAGATACCGTCAGACTTGCTTATTTACTCCCTTCAAAAAGTGATTACATGAAATTATTCAAGACTAAGTCAAGATATGACTAATTCATAATCTTGAAGAGGTATGTTTGGTGATGAATAAAAATCCTAGTTTGGTTAAACCAAACTAGGATTTTCTTACACGTTTTTGTCTACGATAGCCATTGAGTTTTTTATTTTCCCAATAGCTGTTAAAAATTTTCTCCTTGCTTTCACGATTGATTTCCAAAAAGTAGGCATAAATCAAATCGATAAAGAAGAGCATAGGAAGTTGAGCGGATATTCGTTGGATGTAGGATGACTGACTGTGTGTGGCTACAAGAACAGTCTCTGTATAGGTCTGGCTATCTTTATTGGGAACACTTGTAAAGAGTACAGTCTTTGCCCCCATCTCTTTTGCGTCTAATAAACTGTCCAAAATAGAAGGAGTTGAGCCTGAAAGTGAGAAACCCAGTACGAGACAATTCTCATCCATAATACTGGTTGTCCAAGCAAAACCATCTTGGTCAGTCAAGGCCTCGCAGACCACACCTAGACGCATAAAGCGTAATTTCATTTCACGAGCTACGAGGCCAGAACTCCCTGTTCCGAAGAAGTAGACACGATCAGCATCTTCGATTAACTGGGCGATTCGTTCCAGTTGTTCTTCGTCAATCAAGTCCTGTGTTTGTTCCCGCATATTACTATAGCTTCTAAGAACTCGGTTGGTTAAAGGACTATGTTTGTGAGAATGAGTGCCCTGTTTCTTTGCTTGGTGCAGGTATTGGAAAATAAATTCTCGATAGCCTGTAAAACCACATTTTTTAGAAAAGCGGGTCAGAGCAGCTTGAGAGATATGTAATTTTTGAGTGACCTGCTGAGAAGATAAATCATCTGCAATGGTTTCAGCTTGCAAAAAATAGCGAGCGATTTCTTGCTCTAGGTCTGTCATTTCTTCGAAGTGAGAATCAATGAGGGTTGCTATATCTGGTTTATCCATAGGGAAGGCTCCTTTAAATGAGTCATATTGGAAAAAGACTGAGTCATCGAACTTTTACACTTATTATATCATATAATGTAGGGATGGATAAATAAAATCGTATTTTCCTGTAAAATGGGAAAAGCTCCCTTCTTTTCCAAAATTTCTTCTTAAATTATGGTACAATGAAGAGTAAGATTTTAAATAGAAATGAGACTGATTTGTATGAGGAAATTTAACAGCCATTCGATTCCGATTCGGCTTAATTTATTGTTTTCAATCATCATTTTACTCTTTATGACCATTATTGGTCGCCTGCTTTATATGCAGGTTTTGAACAAGGATTTTTATGAGACAAAACTAGCATCGGCTAGTAAAACAAAGGTGACTACTAGTTCAGCTCGAGGTGAAATTTATGATGCCAGTGGCAAGCCCTTAGTTGAAAATACTGTGAAACAAGTTGTTTCCTTTACTCGAAACAACAAAATGACGGCTGCAGATTTAAAAGAAACAGCCAAGAAGTTGCTAGCCTATGTGGGAGTTACTTCTCCAACATTGACTGACCGACAGTTGGCGGACTATTATCTAGCAGATCAAGATGTCTATAAGAAAGTAGTGGAAAGCTTACCACGTGAGAAGCGACTTGATTCAGATGGCAATCGTCTATCCGAATCAGAACTCTATAACAATGCGGTCGATAGTGTCCAAACGAGTCAATTAAACTATACAGAGGATGATAAGAAAGAAATCTATCTTTTTAGCCAGTTAAATGCTGTTGGAAACTTTGAGACAGGAGCCATTGCGACAGATTCCTTGACAGATACACAGATTGCCTTGATTGCTTCGGCTTCTAAGAATTTACCTGGTATCAGTATTTCAACCACGTGGGATCGAAAGGTTCTAGAGACTTCGCTCTCTTCTATAGTGGGAAGTGTATCCGGTGAAAAAGCTGGTCTCCCAGCTGAAGAAGCTGATGCTTATATTAAAAAGGGCTATTCTCTAAATGATCGGGTTGGCACCTCTTATCTAGAGAAACAATATGAAGAAACCTTGCAAGGTAAACGCTCGGTAAAGGAAATTCATCTAGATAAGTATGGCAATATGGAAAGTGTCGAAAATATTGAAGATGGTACCAAAGGGAACAATATCAAACTGACCATCGATTTGGCCTTCCAAGATAGCGTGGACAATCTTCTTAAGAGTTATTTCACTTCCGAACTAGGAAATGGAGGAGCTAAGTATTCTGAAGGTGTCTATGCAGTTGCTTTGAACCCCAAAACAGGTGCAGTTTTATCCATGTCAGGAATTAAACATGATCTGAAAACGGGAGAGTTGACGCCTGATTCTTTGGGAACGGTAACCAATGTCTTTGTACCAGGTTCGGTCGTTAAGGCTGCAACCATCAGTTCCGGTTGGGAGAATGGAGTCTTATCAGGGAACCAGACCTTGACGGATCAGTCCATTGTCTTCCAAGGTTCACCCCCTATCAATTCGTGGTATACTGCCTTTTCTGGGCCAATGCCGATTACGGCAGTTCAAGCTTTGGAGTATTCATCTAATACTTATATGGTCCAAACAGCTTTAGGGATTATGGGATTGACTTATCAACCGAATATGATTGCAGGAATTGGAAATTTAGACTCGGCTATGGGGAAATTACGTTCAACCTTTGGTGAGTATGGTTTGGGATCAGCTACAGGTATTGATTTACCAGATGAATCTACCGGCTTTATTCCTAAAGATTATGATCTTGCTAATTATATTACAAATTCATTTGGTCAGTTTGATAACTATACCCCAATGCAATTAGCTCAGTATGCAGCAACTATTGCAAATGATGGTGTCCGTATGGCTCCCCGTATTGTTGAGGGAATTTATGGCAATAATGATAAAGGAGGATTGGGCGACCTGATTCAACAACCGCAACCGACAGAGATGAATAAGGTCAATATATCCGCCTCCAATATGAGTATTTTGCAACAAGGTTTTTATCAGGTTGCCCATGGGACTAGTGGATTGACAACTGGCCGTGCCTTTTCAAATGGTGCATCTGTATCTATTAGCGGAAAAACGGGTACAGCCGAAAGTTATGTAGCAGATGGTCAGCAAGCAACAAATACCAATGCCGTGGCCTACGCTCCATCCGATAATCCACAAATCGCTGTTGCAGTAGTCTTTCCTCATAACACCAATCTTACAAATGGTGTCGGACCTTCCATTGCGCGCGACATTATCAACCTCTATAACCAACATCATCCAATGAATTAGAAAGGAACTTATGCTTTATCCAACGCCTATAGCTAAACTAATTGACAGTTATTCCAAGTTGCCGGGTATCGGGATTAAGACGGCTACACGTCTGGCCTTTTATACGATTGGAATGTCTGATGACGATGTCAATGAATTTGCCAAAAACCTCCTTTCTGCTAAGAGAGAGTTGACCTATTGCTCCATCTGTGGTCGTTTGACTGATGACGATCCTTGCTCTATCTGTACCGATCCAAGTCGTGACCAGACAACCATTTTAGTTCTCGAGGATAGTCGCGATGTGGCGGCTATGGAGAACATCCAAGAATACCATGGGCTCTATCATGTCTTACATGGACTCATTTCTCCCATGAATGGTATCAGTCCAGATGATATCAATCTCAAGAGTCTTATGACTCGTCTGATGGATAGTGAAGTTTCAGAGGTAATCGTAGCAACAAATGCTACAGCAGATGGTGAAGCGACATCCATGTATCTTTCACGTTTGCTCAAGCCAGCTGGTATCAAGGTTACGCGTCTAGCACGTGGCCTTGCTGTGGGAGCGGACATTGAGTATGCGGATGAAGTTACACTCTTACGAGCCATTGAAAATCGAACAGAGTTGTAAGGCTAGACAAATCAATACTCAATTTATTTATACAAAAATCACGGAGACCGACAGTTATTTTATCGGTCTCTTTTTAGATTTATTGAAGACCAGTATCAGGTTCAAGTTTCAAAAAAGAAGCAAATATGATATACTAAAGAACGAGTATTCTATTAGAATTGGAACAGATAATATGAAACAAACGATTATTCTTTTATACGGTGGACGTAGTGCAGAGCGTGAAGTCTCTGTTCTTTCAGCTGAGACTGTGATGCGTGCGGTCAACTACGACCGTTTCACAGTCAAGACTTTCTTCATCAGTCAGTCAGGTGACTTTATTAAAACGCAAGAATTTAGCCAGACTCCAGGTCAAGAGGATCGTCTTATGACCAATGAAACCATTGATTGGGATAAGAAAGTTGCTCCAAGTGCTATCTATGAAGAAGGGGCAGTGGTCTTTCCAGTTCTTCATGGTCCGATGGGAGAAGATGGCTCTGTTCAAGGCTTCCTTGAAGTTTTGAAAATGCCTTATGTTGGTTGCAATATTTTGTCATCCAGTCTTGCCATGGATAAAATCACGACCAAGCGTGTTTTAGAATCTGCTGGCATTGCTCAAGTTCCTTATGTGGCTATCGTTGAAGGCGATAATGTGACTGCTAAAATCGCTGAAGTTGAAGAAAAATTAACTTATCCAGTCTTCACAAAACCATCAAATATGGGTTCAAGTGTCGGTATTTCTAAATCTGAAAATCAAGAAGAACTCCGTCAAGCTTTGAAACTTGCCTTCCAATATGACAGTCGTGTCTTGGTAGAGCAAGGAGTGAATGCCCGTGAAATCGAGGTTGGACTCTTGGGAAACTACGATGTCAAAAGCACGTTACCAGGAGAAGTAGTCAAGGATGTTGCCTTTTATGACTACGATGCCAAGTATATTGATAACAAGATTACCATGGATATCCCAGCTAAAATCAGTGATGATGTGGTAGCTATCATGCGTCAAAATGCAGAAACGGCCTTCCGTGCCATTGGTGGCCTCGGTCTCTCTCGTTGCGATTTCTTCTATACAGATAAGGGAGAGATTTTCCTAAACGAGCTCAATACCATGCCAGGTTTTACCCAGTGGTCAATGTATCCACTTCTTTGGGACAATATGGGAATTAGCTATCCAGACTTAATCGAACGTTTGGTTGACCTTGCCAAGGAAAGTTTTGACAAGCGCGAAGCGCATTTGCTATAAAAATGAAAGAGAGGGTAGAAGCCAGAACCATCACTGCAAGGTGACTAGAGTTCTCGAGCTTCGACCCTTTTTAAAGGAGTAGAAATGAAATTAACAATCCATGAAGTGGCTCAAGTTGTAGGAGCTAAAAATGATATCAGCATCTTTGAGGACACCCAGTTAGAGAAAGCTGAGTTTGACAGTCGTTTGATTGCGGCAGGGGATTTATTTGTGCCCCTCAAAGGTGCGTGTGATGGTCATGACTTTATCGAAACAGCTTTTGAAAATGGCGCTGCTGTAACCCTGTCTGAGAAAGAGGTTGCAAATCATCCCTACATCCTAGTAGATGACGTTTTGACTGCCTTTCAAACCCTCGCAGCCTACTATCTTGAAAAAACGGCAGTTGATGTCTTTGCTGTTACAGGTTCAAATGGCAAGACAACGACCAAGGATATGTTAGCGCACTTGCTATCAACAACCTACAAGACCTACAAAACTCAAGGCAACTACAATAATGAGATTGGCCTTCCCTACACGGTTCTCCATATGCCTGAGAGAACAGAAAAGTTGGTCTTGGAGATGGGACAGGATCACTTGGGGGATATCCATCTCTTGTCTGAATTGGCACACCCAAAGACAGCCATCGTGACCTTGGTTGGAGAAGCCCATTTGGCCTTTTTCAAAGACCGCTCAGAGATTGCTAAAGGAAAGATGCAAATTGCAGACGGGATGGCTCCGAGTTCTTTGCTCTTGGCACCAGCCGACTCCATTGTAGAGGACTATTTGCCCACTGATAAAAAGGTGGTCCGTTTTGGGCAAGGAGTAGAGCTGGAAATTACAGACTTGATTGAGCGCAAGGATAGTCTGACCTTTAAGGCCAATTTTTTGGAACAAGCCCTTGATTTGCCAGTGACAGGTAAGTACAATGCCACCAATGCTATGATTGCTGCTTATGTGGCTCTACAAGAAGGAGTTTCAGAGGAACAGATTCGTCAGGCTTTCCAGAACCTAGAATTGACGCGTAACCGCACCGAGTGGAAGAAAGCAGCCAATGGAGCAGATATTCTGTCTGACGTATACAATGCCAATCCCACTGCTATGAAGTTGATTTTGGAGACATTCTCTGCCATCCCAGCCAACGAAGGAGGAAAGAAAATTGCTGTTCTAGCAGACATGAAGGAACTCGGCGACCAGTCTGTCCAATTCCATAATCAGATGATTTTGAGCCTTTCTCCAGATGTGCTTGATACTGTTATTTTCTATGGAGACGACATTGCAGAATTGGCTCAACTGGCCAGTCAAATGTTCCCAATCGGCCACGTTTACTACTTCAAGAAAATAGAAAACCAAGATCAATTTGAAGACCTAGTTAAGCAGGTCAAGGAAAGTCTAGGAGCTAATGATCAAATCTTGCTCAAGGGCTCTAACTCCATGAATCTAGCTAAGCTGGTAGAAAGTTTAGAAAATGAATGCTAGTGATTTTGCCAAGTATCTTCAAAGAATGATTGCGCTTACAGATACTGGATTAACCTTTACAAAAGATCCTTTCGACCGTGAGCGCTACGAAGACTTGCGAGGCCTTTTATCTGAAATGTTGAATCAGGCATCAGACCTTGATTCCGAAGAAGTGGCAGAAGTCTTGAAGCCAACTTCTGCTTATGCGACTCCGTTAATGGACGTCCGTGCTTGGATTGTTGAGGACGAAAAGATTTGTCTGGTTAGGGGACAAGGAGAGAATGATTGGGCTTTGCCAGGTGGCTTTGGTGAAGTCGGCTATTCTCCAACAGAAAATATTCTCAAGGAAATTGAAGAAGAAACCGGTTTTGAAGCTAAAGTAGAAAGACTACTAGCTGTTTTTGATACAAATCGTTTCCAACTACAGAGCAAGCAATATGCAAAGTTTGTTTTTGAATGTAAGCTTCTTGATGGACAATTCCAAAAAAATCAAGAAATTGCTGACCTTCAATTTTTTGCCATTGACCAACTACCAGCCTTATCTGAAAAACGCATTACCAAGGAGCAAATAGAGATTCTTTGGCAGGTTTATCAAAGTCAGAGGGAGCAATATCTTGACTAAGAAGATGATTATCGTATTTTTAAATTCATTTTTCTTAAGTGGCATGGTATAATAAAATGCAGGAAAATTTTGAATCATGAGGAAGACTAGATGAATTTATGGGATATTTTCTTTACGACCCAAGCAACAGAACCACCCAAATTTGACCTTTTTTGGTATGTCAGTATATTTACACTTTTAGCCTTAACTTTTTATACAGCCTATCGCTATCGTGAAAAGAAGGGTTATCAACGATTTTTCCAGATTTTACAGGCAGTTCAGTTGATCCTTCTCTATGGTTGGTATTGGGTCAATCATATGCCACTGTCAGAAAGCTTACCCTTTTACCATTGTCGTATGGCCATGTTTGTGGTACTTTTGCTTCCTGGTCAGTCTAAATATAGGCAGTATTTTGCATTACTAGGAACATTTGGGACATTAGCAGCCTTTGTTTATCCAGTTCCAGATGCCTATCCTTTCCCCCATATTGCCATTTTATCCTTTATCTTTGGCCACTTAGCTCTCTTGGGGAACTCTCTAGTTTATCTATTGAGACAGTATAACGCGCGATTGCTGGATGTGAAGGGAATTTTTCTCATGACTTTTGCACTAAATGCCTTGATTTTTGTGGTCAATTTAGTAACAGGCGGAGATTATGGATTCTTGACAAAACCACCATTGGTTGGAGATCATGGCTTAGTAGCTAATTATTTAATCGTTTCCCTGGCCTTATCAGCAGCGATTACGTTAACAAAGAAAATCTTGGAACTATTTTTAGAACAAGAAGCAGAAAAAATGATTGCAAAGAAAGCTTAGAAATGAGCTTTCTTTTTTTCATAAATCTGATTTTTTATAACTTGTTTGGAAAATAAAAAAATTTGATGAGCGAATGTGAAAAAATGGTAAGTAAATTTAGGAAAAACTAAGCACGATTGGATTTTTTGTGTTATAATATTCTGTGAATAGCTATGCCCTATTTTAGCTATATTGAATAGAAGTTTGAAACTTGGAAGAGAGAGGATGCGATGTAATGGCTAGAGATGGTTTTTTACAGGCTTAGATATCGGAACTAATTCGATTAAAGTATTGGTTGCCGAGCTTAGAAATGGTGAACTTAATGTAATTGGTGTAAGTAATGCCAAGAGTAAAGGTGTAAAGGATGGGATTATCGTTGATATTGAAGCAGCAGCAACTGCTATCAAGTCAGCTATTTCCCAAGCAGAAGAGAAAGCTGGCATTTCAATCAAATCAGTGAATGTTGGTTTGCCTGGAAATCTTTTGCAAGTAGAACCAACTCAAGGAATGATTCCAGTTACATCTGATACAAAAGAAATTACAGATCAAGATGTCGAAAATGTTGTCAAATCAGCTTTGACAAAGAGTATGACACCAGATCGTGAAGTCATTACGTTTATTCCAGAAGAATTTATCGTAGATGGCTTCCAAGGTATTCGTGACCCGCGTGGCATGATGGGGGTTCGTCTTGAAATGCGTGGTTTGCTTTACACAGGTCCCCGTACTATTCTTCACAATTTACGCAAGACAGTTGAGCGCTCAGGTGTTCAGGTTGAAAATATTATTATTTCACCATTGGCTTTGGTTCGTTCAGTCTTGAATGAAGGAGAGCGTGAATTTGGAGCTACTGTGATTGATATGGGAGCAGGCCAAACAACTGTTGCTACAATCCGTAACCAAGAACTCCAGTTTACAAATATTCTTCAAGAAGGTGGGGATTATGTCACAAAAGATATCTCTAAGGTCTTGAAGACTTCACAAAAACTAGCTGAAGGATTGAAATTGAACTATGGGGAAGCCTACCCTTCACTTGCAAGCAATGAAACCTTCCAAGTTGAAGTAATTGGTGAAGTAGAGCCTGTAGAAGTTACAGAAAGCTACCTAGCAGAGATTATTTCAGCTCGCATTAAACACATTTTTGAACAAATCAAACAAGAGTTGGAAAGAAGACATTTGTTGGATCTTCCAGGTGGGATTGTTCTGATTGGTGGAAATGCTATTTTACCAGGTATTGTAGAACTTGCACAGGAAGTCTTTGGCGTTGGTGTCAAACTTTACGTTCCAAATCAAGTTGGAATCCGCAATCCTGCCTTCGCTCATGTGATTAGCTTGTCTGAATTTGCTGGTCAATTGACTGAGGTGCATTTATTAGCACAACGAGCAGTTAAGGGTGAGGATACTTTGCGTCACCAACCAATTAATTTTGGTGGGATGATTCAACGCGTTACGCAGGTAGCACAACCGACCCCTATTCAACCAGTTCAAAATACTGAGGTTGAGCAATCAGCTTCTACAAACGTAGTTGCTCCGAAAGAAGATAAAGTATCTTCTCAAAATAAACCAAAAATCGCAGATCGCTTCCGTGGTTTAATTGGAAGTATGTTTGATGAATAAAAGAGGAAAAATAAACTATGACATTTTCATTTGATACAGCGGCTGCTCAAGGTGCAGTGATTAAAGTAATCGGTGTTGGTGGAGGTGGCGGAAACGCCATTAACCGTATGGTTGACGAAGGTGTTGCAGGCGTAGAATTTATCGCAGCAAACACAGATGTACAAGCTTTGAGTAGTACAAAAGCTGAGACTGCCAATTCAGTTAGGTCCTAAGTTGACTCGTGGTTTGGGTGCTGGAGGTCGACCTGAAATCGGTCAAAAGGCAGCCGAAGAAAGCGAAGAAGCCTTGACTCAAGCTATTACTGGAGCAGACATGGTCTTCATTACTGCAGGTATGGGAGGTGGCTCAGGTACTGGTGCTGCTCCTGTTATTGCCCGCATTGCTAAAGATTTAGGTGCTCTTACAGTTGGTGTTGTGACACGTCCTTTCGGTTTCGAAGGAAGCAAACGTGGTCAGTACGCTGTAGAAGGAATCAATCAGCTTCGCGAACATGTAGATACTCTATTGATTATTTCAAACAACAACTTGCTTGAAATTGTTGATAAGAAAACTCCGCTTCTTGAAGCTCTTAGCGAAGCAGATAACGTACTTCGCCAAGGTGTTCAAGGGATTACGGACTTGATCACAAACCCTGGTTTGATTAACCTTGACTTTGCCGATGTGAAAACAGTTATGGCAAATAAAGGAAACGCCCTAATGGGTATCGGTATCGGTAGTGGTGAAGAACGTGTGGTAGAAGCAGCTCGTAAGGCGATCTACTCACCACTTCTTGAAACAACTATTGACGGTGCTGAGGATGTCATCGTCAACGTTACTGGTGGTCTCGACTTGACTTTGATTGAGGCAGAAGAAGCTTCAGAGATTGTCAACCAAGCGGCTGGTCAAGGAGTGAACATTTGGCTTGGAACATCTATCGATGAAAACATGAAAGATGAAATTCGTGTTACAGTCGTTGCAACTGGTGTTCGTCAAGATCGTGTTGAAAAAGTTGTGGGCCATGCACCAAGACAAGCAGTTCGTCATGAACAAACAAGCCCAAGTCATACACACAATCATAATCGTCACTTTGATATGGCTGAAACTGCAGAAATTCCAAGTCCAGCACCTCGCCGTACAGAAACTTCTCAAACTTCAGCATTTGGTGATTGGGACTTGCGTCGTGAGACAATTGTTCGACCAACTGATTCAGTGGTATCACCAGTTGAACGTTTCGAAGCGCCATCTTTACACGATGAGGATGAATTAGACACTCCTCCATTTTTCAAAAATCGTTAAGTAAATGAATTTGAAAGAAAATACAGAACGTGTTTTTCAACAAATAAAAGATGCAAGTCAGCAGTCAGGAAGAGAAGCCAATTCTGTTTCGGTTGTTGCTGTTACAAAATATGTAGACGTACCGACAGCGGAGGCTTTGCTTCCGCTAGGTGTGCATCATATTGGTGAAAATCGTGTGGATAAATTTCTTGAGAAATATGAAGCTTTAAAAGATAGGAATATTACCTGGCATTTGATTGGAACCTTGCAAAGACGCAAGGTCAAAGATGTCATTCAGTATGTTGATTATTTCCATGCTTTGGATTCATTAAAGCTAGCAGAGGAAATTCAAAAAAGAAGTGACAGAGTTGTTAAGTGTTTCTTACAAGTAAATATCTCAAGGGAAGAGAGCAAACATGGCTTTTCAAGGGAAGAACTATTAGAGCTCTTGCCAGAATTAGCCACCTTAGATAAAATTGAATATGTCGGCTTGATGACCATGGCTCCTTTTGAAGCTAGTAGTGATGAGTTGAAAGAAATTTTTAAAGCTACGCAGGATTTGCAACTAGAAATTAGAGAAAAACAAATTCCCAATATGCCAATGACGGACTTGAGTATGGGTATGAGTCGTGACTACAAGGAAGCGATTGAATTTGGCTCAACATTTGTCAGAATTGGTACAGCATTTTTTAAATAGGAAAGAAATATGTCTTTAAAAGATAGATTTGATAAATTTATAGATTATTTTACAGAAGATGGAGAAGATGTTAGTACTGCATATCAGCCTAAAGCTGAAGAGCCGATTGTGACTTCAGTCCCTTCTGTTCAAGAGTTGCCTCAACAAGCTGGTAGCACGCCATCTAAAGATAAAAACATCACTCGTCTTCATGCCCGTCAACAAGAGTTGGCTATGCAAAGTCAACGTTCTACTGATAAGGTGACAATTGATGTTCGTTATCCACGTAAATACGAAGATGCCACAGATATTGTTGATTTATTAGCTGGTAACGAAAGTATTTTGATTGATTTCCAATATATGACAGAAGTTCAAGCACGTCGTTGTTTGGACTATCTGGATGGGGCGCGCCACGTTTTAGCTGGTAACATGAAAAAGGTAGCATCTACTATGTACCTGCTGACACCAGTTGATGTTGTCGTCAATATTGAAGATATCAAAATTCCAGATGAATCACAAAATGGTGAATTTGGCTTTGATATGAAACGTACGAGAGTAAGATAATGATCTTTCTCATTCGTTTTGTTCAAAATGCAGTGGATATCTATTCACTGATTTTAATCGTGTTTGCTCTGATGTCTTGGTTTCCCAATGCTTATGAATCACGTCTTGGACGCTTGATTATTAGTTTAGTGAAACCGATAGTAGCTCCCTTGCAACGTTTACCCCTCCAGATTGCAGGTCTTGATTTGTCTGTCTGGATTGCGGTATTACTAGTTCACTTCCTAGGGGAACAGTTGATTCGACTTTTAGTGATCTTTCTATGAACAAGATGATTTATCAACACTTTTCTAAGAATGATTCGTCTTTTATTGATAAGGGAGTAGAATGGATAAAAAAGGTAGAAGATTCTTATTCTCCTTTTTTAACACCCTTTGTAAATCCCCATCAAGAAAAGATTTTAAAGGTGCTAGCATCAACCAACGGCATCTCCTACATGAGCAGTCGGCAGTTTCTTGAAACTGAATATGTACGAGTTCTACTGTATCCTGATTATTTTGAGCCAGAATTCTCTGATTTTGAACTTTCCTTGCAAGAAATTGTCTACCCTAATAAGTTTGAACGCTTAACGCATGCAAAAATATTAGGGACTGTTTTAAACAAGCTGGGAATTGATAGGAAGCTATTTGGTGATATCTTAGTCAACGAAGAGAGGGCACAGATTATCATTAATCGACAGTTTATGCTCCTTTTTCAAGACGGCATTACGAAAATTGCTCGTTTACCGGTTCGTCTAGAAGAACGGGATTTTACTGAGAAAATTGCTATAGTAGAAGATTATCAAGAATTAGATATTTGTATTGCTAGTTCTAGATTAGATGTTTTTCTAGCAGGTGTCTTAAAGCTGTCTAGAAATCAGGCAAGTCAGTTAATTGAAAAACAGGCAGTCCAAGTTAATTACCATTTAGTTGAAAAATCAGATTATGCAGTTCAAGTTGGTGATTTGATTAGTGTGAGGAAATTTGGTCGATTGAAACTTGTTAGAGATAATGGGCAAACAAAAAAAGATAAAAAGAAATTAACGGTCCAATTATTATTAAGTAAGTGAGGAATAATATGCCAATTACATCATTAGAAATTAAAGATAAAACCTTTGGTACAAGATTTAGAGGTTTTGATCCAGAAGAAGTTGAAGAATTTCTTGAAATCGTTGTTCGTGATTATGAAGATTTAGTTCGAAGCAATCATGATAAAGAGTTGCATATCAAGAGCTTGGAAGAACGTTTGTCTTACTTTGATGAGATGAAAGATTCTTTGAGTCAATCAGTATTGATTGCTCAAGATACGGCAGAGCGTGTGAAACAAGCTGCTCAAGATCGTTCTAATAATATTATCCAACAGGCAGAGCAAGATGCCCAACGTTTGCTTGAAGAAGCAAAATATAAGGCTAATGAGATCTTGCGTCAAGCTACTGATAATGCTAAGAAAGTTGCTGTTGAGACTGAAGAATTGAAGAACAAAAGCCGTGTCTTCCACCAACGTCTCAAATCTACAATTGAGAGTCAGTTAGCAATTGTTGAATCATCAGATTGGGAAGATATTCTGCGCCCAACAGCTACCTATCTTCAGACAAGTGATGAAGCATTTAAAGAAGTTGTTGGTGAAGTTCTTGGTGAATCGGTATATTCACAACCAGAAGAAGAACCAATCGATATGACTCGTCAATTTACACCTGAAGAAATGGCTGAGTTACAAGCTCGAATTGAGGCTGGTAATAGAGAATTAGCTGAATTTGAAGCTCAACAAGATCATTATGTAGAAGAACATTTAGAGCCAGTTGAAGTCGAAAGCCCTTCATCGAATGAGGAAGATACAAATAAAGAATCTGTCCTAATCTTATAATGAATAGTGATATGTGAGAACAATATTTTATCCTTATATTTCCAGCGAGCAGGAGATGGTGTGAGTCCTGTAATCCCTAATGATAAGATTATCCTCTCAAAAACTCAAGTCTGAATGAAGTAAGATTTGACGTTCCCCACGTTACGGGATAAGAGGAAAAAAGCTGAGTCTTTTTTCGAATAAAGGTGGTACCACGATTTTCGTCCTTTTTG